>CAYUGX010000186.1:0-9725 GCA_964444375.1 uncultured Porphyromonadaceae bacterium
CAACATGGATAATTCTTGAAGGATATAAGCTCCAGCCTTTTCATGGATTTTTCTCTATTCGTATCCCGGGCTTAACAAATCGACTGCAGTTTGACTGATTTCAGGATCGATGTGATTGATAAAGGTATTTTGAAAGTGAAATCCCACGGTGCCCCATCCTTTCTGGTATAAAACAAATAATTTATGGTAGATCGGAGTTTGGAACTCATGGGGATCATTTTCAAATTCTTCGAGTATGTACTCTATCACGGTGATGGGTATGGGATCATCCTTTGGATTAGGCTGAATCTCAGCGATAATTTTATCGCCATAGAGAAGCATTAGTCGAACAATTTCTTTCTCTTCGGGATAGGCTTTAACTGGTACAGCTTCCTGGGCTTGCTTCTTGGTTACCGGGTTGAGCACTTCAGGGGTATAGCCCGACCGCTTCCGCTTTTGCTCCCACTGTCTCCGTCTTATCCGTGAGGCTTCGGCAAATAGCAGATTTTCTTCAATCTGAAGTATTTTACTGCACTCAGCCAAATATAAACTGCGTTCAAGTCGATCAGGAATAACGGCAACTGACCTAACAACTTCGGTTACTAAATTTGCACGCTTAACCGGATCTCCCTCAATTCCCTCAGATAAAAGATTGGCCTTGAAGCGAATGAAATCCTCTTCGCTACTGTTGATATAATCCATCAATTCTGTCGAGCCATGACTTCGTGCAAAAGAATCAGGATCTTCACCATCCGGCAGGGGAACCACACGAACATGCATCCCTTGCTCGAGAATCAGGTCAATGCCACGCAAAGATGCTTTAATTCCGGCAGCATCTCCATCGTAGATGATGGTCACATTACGTGTGAATCTGCGAATTAGTCTCACCTGATCCTCTGTTAAGGAGGTCCCTGATGAAGCCACTACATGTTCTATGCCTGATTGATGGAATGAAATCACATCGGTATACCCTTCGACCAGGAAGCACTTATCTTCTCGAGCCATGGCATTACGGGCAAAATAAATACCGTACAGACTTGCCGATTTGTGATAGATCTCGGATTCGGGACTGTTCAGGTACTTGGCCATTTTTGGGTCGGTACGCAAGGTTCGTCCTCCAAATCCAATCACACGTCCAGAGATGGAATGAATTGGAAAGATAACCCGACCCGCAAATCGATCAAATAAGCGATCATTTTTATCTATGGTCAGACCGCTTTTTACTAAAAACTCCTTCTTGTACCCGTTTTTCTGCGCCTCATGGGTAAAGGCATCTCGTTTCTCCAATGCATAGCCCAGTTGGAATTTATCGATGCTATCCTTTCGTACTCCTCTTTCTTTGAAATAACTTAGTCCCACAGACAAGCCCTCTTCATGATCCAGTAGAATATGGCTAAAATATTTTTGGGCATAGGCGCTGACCACCATCATCGATTCGCGCTCATTCTTTTGCTGAATTTGCTCGGCTGTTTCCTCAGTCTCCTCCACCTCAATGTGGTACTTCTTAGCCAGGTATTTTAATGCTTCTGGATAAGAGACGTGCTCATGATCCATCAGGAAGTTGACCACATTACCTCCTTTACCACACCCAAAGCATTTGTAAATGCCCTTGGCAGGAGAAACAGTAAAGGAGGGGGTCTTCTCATTGTGAAAAGGGCACAAGCCGAGCAGGTTAACACCCCTCTTTTTCAAACTCACAAAATCTCCAACTACCTCGCTTATCTCAGCCGTGTTCACAATTCGATCTATGGTGCCTTGTTCAATCATGGGGCTGTGAAGTTAGTAAAAATGTTTTCGAGTTGTGGGCTGTGTGGCATGTCGTTTTGAGTTGTGTTATTGTTGTTATTATTGTCGTGGATGTGTTTACTGATTTGGAGGGTGAGGGCTTTCAGGTATTATTTGTAAATTTATGGATATGAAAAAAATAGTGGTATTAACTGGTGCAGGAATGAGTGCTGAGAGCGGGATACGGACATTTAGGGAAATGGGTGGTTTGTGGGAAGAATATGATGTGATGGAGGTGGCTAGTCCGCAGGCCTGGGCACGAAATCCTGAATTGGTCATGCGTTTTTATAATGAGCGTCGCAAGGCTTTAGAGGTAGCTGAACCAAACCTTGGTCACCTGATTCTTGCAGAAATGGAAGCCGATTTTGATATTCAAATCGTAACCCAGAATGTAGATGATCTGCATGAACGTGCTGGAAGTTCAAAAGTACTGCACCTTCATGGCGAATTACGCAAGGTTAGAAGCACCGCTGATGAGAGTCTGGTCTATGAATTGGAGGGATGGGAACTCAAGTTTGGGGATACCTGTGAAAAAGGTTCTCAACTCAGGCCACACATTGTTTGGTTTGGTGAATCGGTACCCCTGATTCCAAAGGCTGCCAGACTGGTAGAAGAAGCTGAGATTCTATTGGTTATTGGTTCAAGCTTGCAAGTATACCCTGCTGCCAGTCTGATTCATTATTCGGGACCCGGGGTTCCGGTTTATGTGATTGATCCAAATGAAGTTCTGCCCAGTGGAAAAGATCGAATAATTATAAAAAAGGGAGCATCGGAAGGAATGAAAGAATTCCGCCAATTGATGAATTAACGGCTACAATCCAAAGTGACATATTCGCTTATCAGTCTTATTGAACCCTGATTGGCATAATCTGCCTTCTTCACTTCGGGTTCACAGGGACCAAATTTACACAGCCAGGCCAGGCACAATGCTGCAAAAACGAGTGGGATGATGTAGGTGCTAAAATGAATGAATCGCTTCATGGTAGTATGGCTTATTGTAACTTTATTCAAAGCTACGACGAGCCAATGTTAAACCACGTTAATACCGGGTTAAGCACCGTTATTGTTTGTGAATAACTGTTAATTGCGACTTCGGTAGAGTCTGACCAGGCCGACTTGCATTAGCTCACTGTTATTCAAGACCTTCCAGTTGTATAGACCCGGTTCCAAATCTTGTTCCAAAGTTAAATAAGTCTCATTTAGATCAGTTCTGGTCAATTCAAAACCCCGGTTATTATATAAAATGAACTGCGCGTGGCCATCGGGCACCTTTAGTTCTGTAGTGATCGAAAATGGCTTATACAACACCGTATCCGAAGGCCAGAATATCACAACTGAATGCTCATTACTTCGAAAAGATGCCTCAATTAACGAATTCAGGGCCTTATTGGGCTGGAAATTGGCGGCGAATAATAGGGTATCAGCCTGGAGGGCTGGATCACCAGCATTTGACACTGGCTCATCAAGCACATCGTTGTCAACATTTTGATTGCTGTATCGATTTGTTTGCTGGTGGGATTTCTCAGCACCATGGTCTTTGATGAATTGGATAGCCAATGCACCCAATAAAACCAGTACAATTGCAGCCGCGCTTCGCCATACAATGGAAAGCCTTTTTGGGCCTTTGACTTTTTCTTCGCCATCGATGGTATCGCCGAGCTCAGCTAGCTCAATCAATTCAGATTGGCATTGCTCACAGGTGGCCACATGATTGAGAAGTGCTTCATCAGGTTTTGGTCCTTGATTTCTCAGCCAATCAACGTATCGAGCCTGATCAATCTCACTGGGGTGAGTGATCAGATCTCGAGGTTTATGAAGGTCATTGTCTTTGTGCATTCACTAATATATAGTGTTTTTATCTACTTGAGTGGAAAAATATCACGGCTTTTTTTACTGTAATGTCTTTCTATAAGCAATTCAAGTGACTCAGCCGTATAGGCGCACCGGGGAGGATTACCGTTCATTAAACGCAAACAAATGGTCAGACGAGCCGAATACCATTTTCGCAAAGAATCAGGCGGTATATGCTTTCGCTCTAATCTTGTGATTGCAATTGTCAGCTTTGTAAACTTGATTTTTCGCTGGTCATCGATCGCTGTATTCAATACCTGGCATAGCTCATGTTTGGTTTGGTGCCGGATTTTTACCGGAAAGTCTAGCAATTCGTTTGCAGTTACTCCAACTCCAGACATGTACTTCATTATCAAACCTAAACGAGCACTTTCTTTTCCGAAAGTCATCAATACTCGTTCGAAACGTTCATATTCCTGATCAATTAGAAAGGGATCGATGTCCTCTTCAAGAAGCTGACTTTGATATGGAGCAGGTTCGGGTTCATAGACGGCTTCATTCTTTCTTAACTCTTCAAGACACATATTGCGAATAATGACAGACAAATAGGTTCTTAACTGACAACTTCCGTTATATTGTTTTTGAATACGAGGAAGTCTTTCGATGAGCTTACGGTTGATTTCTTGAATCAAATCTTCCTGATCGGCCCGTCTAATTAAGCCTCTTTTCACCTGCAATCGAACAATAATCCGTATTGTTTGCTGGTATTTCAGCAACAATTTATCGGGATTGTTTTGAAGTAAATGTATTTCGACCTTGTTTCGGTCCATTCATTTAGTCAACTGCGTCGTGCAAATAGGAATTGTTGGTGTGTAGGCGATTGTCTTTCCCACTTACACTGTATCGAGATTTTTCTTGTTCTGGAAACATTTCGGTTTGTATGGGCACTTGTTTTCGCTTGAATGCTGGCTCTCTTTCCATCTCATCCACACGATCAGGATCAGTGATGTTATTATAGTTTAGGGCTTTCAAACGCTCAGCTTTGATTCTGAGTTGTTCATTCTCCTCTGCATAGGGATCAAATTTCTCTTCCTCATCCAGATTGAAAGCTGCTTCATCGACTTGTTCTTCTTTTGACTCTTCGGGTTCTTTTTCTTCTACTTCTTCTTCTAATTGGTCGTTGAGATCAATGATTTCTTCTTTTTCTTCCTCGATATCTTCTAAGGGAATAACTGACTCAAGTTCTGGCTGTTTCTCTTGTGGGCTGGGTTGATTTTCTAGTTGTACCACCGTCTTATTTGGTGGTTTATGAATCATGAGCTCTTCGATACTATCAGGAGTGAAACCTGTAGCCACGAGTGTTATACGTATTTTATCTTCTAAGGTTTCATCAACACAGGTTCCCCAGATCGTATTGACACTTCCACCTACTTTTTCAATGATCGTATCGGTAATAATACCGATCTCATCAACGGTTATTTCATCGGGACCGTATGCAATATTCAGCAATACTTTTTGGGCGCCCTGGATGTCATTCGAATTAAGCAGTGGTGAATTGATGGTGTCTTCGATGACTTTTTTAGCTCGATTGTGCCCGGCCGCTTCAGCTGAACCCATGAAGGCAATTCCCCCATTGGTCATTACTGAGACAACATCGGCAAAGTCAACATTGATGTAACCGTGCAGGGTAATTATTTCGGCTATGCCCTTCACCGCCAGAGTAAGTACGTTATCTGCATTTCCAAAGGCATTCGACAAGCTCAGGTTCCCATAGATTTCTCGGATTTTTTCATTGTGGATAATTAACATGGCATCAACTGCATTTCTTAATCGCTCAAGACCATGCAATGCTTGCTTCAATCGCAACGGACCTTCAAACCGAAAGGGTAAAGTGACAACACCGACGGTCAATATTCCTCGTTCGCGACAGGCTTTAGCAATTACAGGTGTGGCTCCGGTACCTGTTCCACCGCCTAATCCAGCTACAAGAAATACCATTTTGGTGCCTTTATTCAGTGGCTCAATCACATCTTCTATGTTTTCAATAGCAGCCTGTTCACCCACATCCGGACGATTTCCTGCACCCCGGCCTTCAGTTAGGGTTTCCCCGATTCTTATTTTTACCGGAATAGCGCTTTGGTGCAAGGCCTGTGAGTCAGTATTTACGACCATGAAGTCAACATCCTGAATGCCTTGCTCAAACATGCGATTGACGGCGTTGTTTCCTCCTCCACCAATTCCAACAACGGTGATTATGGCATTTTCATTGACTGGCAGATTAAAATCTATTAAGTCCTCAAGCATTTTCTATCCCTTATATTCTGTTTGACATCCTGTTTCAATTATCATCGAAAAGAGAACCCATCAATGGAAACTTTGGTCCTCTTCGGCTCTTCTTTGTTTTTCTTTTCGGTACTTCCTCAACGGGCGCTTGCTCAACCTGCTCCTCATCCTTAATAAACAGGTGATTTTCGTCGTGTTTGACCGGTGGTTTTTCCTGCTCTTCCTCCTGTCCACTCACTTCAAACGGTATTTCGTCTTTCTCAACGCGAGGATTTTCAACTACATAACCCTGTTCATCGGCCACTTCGTCAACTAAGCGGTAATTGGTCTGAACTGGCTCGGGTTCGAGATTACCAATACCTTCTTCTGATCTTAGACCAGTTGCCACGATAGTTACACTGATTGCATCTCCTAGTGATTGGTCAAAGCCATTTCCCCAAATAATATCCGTTTCCAATCCGGTTCCCCGCTGAATGAACTCCATGATTTCAGTCACTTCATCCATCAGCACCTCTTTGTTACCCGAGTTGATATTGAGCAAGATATTTCTTGCCCCCCTGAGATTATTATTATTCAGCAAGGGGGATATCAGGGCATTTCGAATTGCTTCATGAGCCCGGTTTTCACCAGAAGCTATACCTGTACCCATGATTGCCACCCCTGAGTCTTTCATAACGGTTTTTACATCAGCAAAATCGACATTCACATATCCATGTACGGTGATGATTTCAGCAATCCCTTTTGCAGCAATGGTTAAGACATTATCGGCATTTGCAAATGCTACTGAGAGTTTCTGATCACCATATACTTCGCGCAAACGATCATTGTGAATGATTAGCAAGGCATCAACATGATTTTTCAATAGCTTAATCCCTTCGACAGCCTGGACCTTACGCTTTTCGCCCTCAAATGAAAAGGGAAGTGTCACAATAGCCACTGTAAGTATCTGCAGGCTTTTACACAATTCAGCTATAATGGGAGCTGCTCCAGTTCCGGTTCCACCACCCATGCCGGCTGTTAGAAATACCATTTTTGTTTTCGTGCTTAGAATGGATTCTATTTCCTGCAGATCTTCTACAGCAGCTTCGCGTCCACGAGTGGGTTCATTTCCAGCACCTCGACCCAATGTCAGTGTTTTACCCAGCTGAACCTTTAATGGTATTGGACTATTCATGAGGGCCTGACTGTCGGTATTGCAAACCATGAAATCAACACCGGTAATGCCCTGATTAAACATGTGATTGACCGCATTGCTTCCGCCCCCGCCTACACCAATCACCTTAATGATCGATTCAGTCTGTTTCGGTTCGTCTAAATGGATGATGTCTTCATTCATGCGATCAAAGTTTTATTATTCAAACGTTTGTTCATCGTCTTTGAAAAAGTCGCCCCATCTCACTTTCATACGGGGTTTAATTCCCAGTTTGTCACCCACCCTCATTGAGCCAAACATGGTTCGCGAGTTGGTTACTCCAGACTCTAATCCCTTAATTGTTAGCCCAATACTTGTCGAGAACATGGGCTGATTAAACTGATCATTTATTTCAGGAACCAGATTTCTGTTGGGGTAGCCTATTCTAACATCGTATCCGGTTTTGAATTTCACCAGTTGTTTCAGGTCTTTGAGCAATGAACCACCACCAGTGATGACCAGACCCGCACTGAGCTTTTTCTGGTATCCTGAGTTTTCGATTTCAAATAAAATAGCATCCAAAATTTCTTCCATTCTGGCCTGGATGATGTATGCCAGGTTTTTGAATGAAATTTCTCTGGGGTCCCTTCCGGATATCCCAGGTATCGTTACCACCTTTTCAGCCGGTGCCGTATCTCCCATAGCTGATCCAAACTGAGTCTTAAGGGTTTCTGCATGTCGGTGAAGAATGGAGCAACCTTCTTTTATATCATTCGTAATTACATTTCCTCCAAACGGAATTACAGCGGTATGCCAGACCACTTTATTGTGAAATACTGCCACATCTGTGGTACCCCCACCGATATCCACCAGAGCCACCCCGGCTTCCATTTCATCACTTGTCAATACCGCCGCTGACGATGCCAGTGGCTCAAGTATGAGCTTCTTGATTTCAAGGCCCGCTCTGTTCACGCATTTCTTAATGTTGTTGGCTGCAGCCACTTTGCCAATAACCAAATGAAAATTAGCCTCAAGCAATTGGCCTGACATTCCAACAGGTCTGGGCACATCCTCTTCTTTGTCAACAATATAACTTTGCGGTATGACATGTAGAATTTCCTCTCCGGGATCAACTGGAGTATTGCGCATCTGTGTGATTAAATAATCCACATCATCATGATCTATTTCGCCGGTATCAATGTACTTTTGATTGCGATTTTTCATGCTCTTTATGTGTTGTCCGGCGATCCCAACATAGACCTCTTGCATTTTAACCCTGGCTTGTTCTTCAGCCTGCTTTTTGGCTATATGGATTGACTGTACCGTATCCTCTATGTGAATGACCACACCCCTCTTAACCCCGTTTGAAGGTGCCTGTCCCAGGCCGAAAACATCAAATTTCCCCTCCTCATTCTTGCGGCAAATGATGGCAACAATCTTGGTGGTTCCAATATCAATAGCTGAAATGATCTGTTCTTTTCTGCTCATCAGTGCTTACTATTATAATTTAACATCTTTATCTTCTTTTACATACTACCTGGTTTTCATACCGCAAGTCAATTTCGGAATAAGCATCCCAACCCACATTTGATAGCCCCTTCTCATAGACGGCTTTCAGTTTCTCCAATTTCCAACGATAATTGTCTGCGCTGCCCATAAAAATTCGGTGATCACCTATTTTCGGAACGATCTCAATCTGGTCAAGTGCCCAGGCGTGCACCTGATCGATTTGTGCCTGCCAAAACTGATCTTTTGATACAAATGCCAACATAGAAAACAATTCTTCCTGAATCTGCTGGAGGCTTAGTTCACCAGTCACAACTGGTACTTTTGGGGTATTACGGGTGGATACTCGCATCGCTGTAGCATCCTCATCAAAATAGTAGCTACCCTGGGTGGTTAATACCCTAAATACGGGTTTGCGTTGTTCGACATTAATGTGAAACAAACCGTCGGGAGTGAAAAATACCCGGGCCTCTTTCACAACAGGAATGTCTTTTACCAGTCCTCGTACATAAGACTTATCAATGCTATCAATCGGTTCGTTAGTGATTCTCACGGAATGATTGATGAGTTTCTGGACTACGTCTTTCGGAAGAATCAATTGTTCATCAGCTGGACCATCAACATTAACTACCAACTTAACCACTGTCTGATCGTCCATTTGTCCATCGGTAAACGACAAGGTGACAACCAGGTAGAGGCCAAGCCCTATCCATACTAATACTAGCCCTATTTTAACGAACAACTTCATTCAATTCTTTTTCAATAGCTGGAACGAGGCGATCAATATCCCCTGCCCCAATGGTTAATAAGACATCCCAATCCATTGTTTTTATCAACTCAACAACACCATCAGCGTCAACAATTCCTTTCTTATCACTGCTTATCTTATCATATATCAACTGAGCATTTACCCCCGATATGGGCTCCTCACGAGCTGGATAAATCTCCATCATGATCACCTGATCAAAGCGCGATAACTCCTCGGCAAATTCAGCCGCAAAATCACGTGTTCGCGAGAACAAATGGGGCTGAAATACAGCACAAATAGTTTGCTCAGGAAATAGTTTTCTAATTGATTCACCCAAGGCCTTTATCTCTTTCGGATGATGAGCATAATCATCGATATAAACTTTCGAACCTGAATCGAAGCGAACATCCAGTCGTCTTTTTACCCCCTGGAATGATTATAATACGGAAGCAATCTGATCAGGAGACAGTCCGGCTTGTATGCACAGAGCAGCCGCTGCCC
>CAYUGX010000187.1:0-9692 GCA_964444375.1 uncultured Porphyromonadaceae bacterium
AGGAAGTATCTTCTAATACCTTAACTTTAAATGACTTATCCTTTTCAATCTTGAAAGTCTCAAAATCACGGTAATCCCGCCATTCTTCTTCATCCGGTAGGAGAACCGACATTAAACCTGATGTGACCGTCATATATTCAACACTGCTGGTTGAAAAATCATAATCCCCAGGAGCCATTACTCCTACAGTGGCAGGTCCTTCTTCTGTCTGAAAACCAATCGATTTTACTTTACCTTCGAAGTATTCGTTTACTTTAAACATATCATTTCTATTAGCCCGATAAAATTAAAAATATTAGAAGAGTTATTCGCTGTAAACTATAATAAATCGTCCAGGTCCGGCAAACTCATGGTATCCTTCATTTGATACGGTAATTGCTCCCACTTCATCGGTATTCCGAATGCTGAGTAACTGTCCTTGCGTAAGCAATTGCGGTTTCCATTTAGCCACCACTTCGGGTACTTGAACAACAAATTCAATCTTGCCATCCACTCGCTCCCATTTTAGTGAAAGTTCTCCTGAAGGTAGTTGACGACTCACTTTGAAGTCATCTACTCCATCAACTGGTGCGGGGTGTAATTCACAGGAATCAAATCCTCCTGATACAGGGTCTATACCACCCAGCCATCGATGTATCCATGTCGAAACTGCAGCAAACATCGGATGATTTTGAGAAAAAACATTATCACTTTCTTCCCAGGTCTCCCAGAGGGTAGTTGCTCCATTATTCAGCATATGACGCCAACCTGGAAAATTTTCCCTGGAAATCATCGTATAGGCATCCTGAGCATACCCATATCGAGAGAGAACCTCAAGTAAATACGGAGTGCCAAAGATTCCTGTTGTTAACTGAAATTCTCGTGATTTCAAATCTTCTATCAACTGAGTTACCGCATATTCAGCTTCAGTTGGGGAAAGTACATTATGAAATAGCAAGCATGACAACCAGGTCTGGGGATTCTTCATCTCATAGATTGGCTGATTCCATAAGCTGTCAACCATCATTTGCTGCACCTGGTCGGCTTTCTCATTATAGGTAGTTTGCAGTTCCTGGCGATCCAGCAGTTCTGCAAACCGGGACATGATCTTCAAGCACTGCAGATAATGCCCGGTTCCAGTAACTTCAACAGGGACAGGTAACAAGCTTTCGTGATCGCTGAGCCCCTTTCTGACCAAATCATCACCAGTAAGCCGTTCTACTTTGCTCATCCATTCCAGATTGAAGTCAAACCAATATCGAACCAAATCCAGGTCGCCATAAAAGCGATACAGCCAATCTTGTAGCAATAAGAAACTGCCTTCCCAGCTGATTCCGCAATAGTTGATACCCACGTACGGTGCAGTATCAACAAAACGGTCATCGCGCATCGCATCTTTCCAATCAAATATAAATTTTTCAAAGAATGACTTCATGTCATAGTTATATAGAAAGGCCTCGGCGTTTTGAATAATATCCCCTCCATACCCAAATTTTTCACGGGCAGGACAATCAGAAGGGACTGAAAAAATGTTTGAACTGATGGTCCATTTTACTACATTTTCAATATCCTCAATCCACTTTTGGCTGGCCTGAATAGTTCCTATGTCCGCTACATCACTTCCCATCCTGTAAGCCTTCACTCGAGGATATAATTGCTCGGGGTTAATATCATTCAATCCACTGATTTCCAAATACCTGAATCCATGATACGTGTAACGTGGCTCAAATTCAGATGACGATCCGGCAGGAATAAAAACATCCATTTGGTCAGCGATATCAGGTGCTCCAGGACCACCTGCCCCGGGTCTTTTGATTTGTCCACAAACGGCCGTCATGGGATTCAATGTACTGTCTTCCCAGATCCGTTCACCATACCTGAATATGAGCGTATCCTGTTTTGTTGTCGGACCCTGATATACTATTTTCCCGGCAGTATTTTGTCCAAAATCAATGATTAGTTTTCCCTCTCCTGTTTGCCATATATCTTGCGGTTCTAGTGTTGCTGTTTTCCTGATTGGTGGAAAATCAGCTTTAAAAAGATCACCTCCTGGTCCTGTTGATACCAGCACTGTTGGCCATCCGAGATCATCAAATTCAGGCTGCATCCAACCTATAGGATTCAAATTCTCGTTGTGCCACTCACCAAGATAGACGTTATTTCTGGTAACCGGTCCAGGCATCCAATTCCAGCTACTATCAGAAGCCACATGATGCGTTTTCAATCCGACAGTGTATTCAAGCAGGGCTATAAAACAGGGGCGGCCAATACTCAAGTGTTCCCGAAGATTTTTGTGACCCCACATTCGTAACGGGAGAGGATTGTACCAGCCATTACCCAATTCAACAGCGACCACATTTTCACCAGGCAGTAAGAGATCTGACACATCAAACTGTCTGTAGTAAACACGTTTTGCATAATCAGTCCAGGCCGGGCTCAATTCATGATCACTTACTTTTTTACCATTGATCCACACGGTGTAATACCCGGCAGCTGTAATGGCCAGATTCGCTCTGGCTACCTCTTTCTTTAACTGAAATGTTTTTCTGAAAAGGGGTGCCTGAATATCTCCATATAGCAGGGAATCTATGTCTGGTATAATTTCAGCTGAAGCAATCCATTCCGCATTTTCAATTAATTCTTCGGGATTGATTTCCCATTTTTGTTCACCCTTGTCACAGGCTGATAGACAAACGATGATGCCAAGAATCCATAAATATTTCATTGTGTTGGGTCTAGTCTCTTTAACTGCCAAAATAAGAAAAATCCGGTGATTATAGCTGATCCCAAGTCAGATATAGGTGTAGCCATCCAAACTCCATCAAGTCCAAAATGATTGGGCAATATCACCAACAAGGGTGCAAGCAGTATCAACTGCCTGAGCAGTGACAAGAAGGTGGCCACTTTTGCCTTCCCAATCGATTGAAAAAAGTTGGCAGCAACGATTTGGAATCCTACCACCGGTAAGGCCAGTGCAAAAATTCGCATGCCATTGACTGCCAATCCGAATAACTCAGGATCTTCAGTATTGAAAAGTCTAACCAGTGGTGCGGGCAGGAGTTCAACCAAAAGAGTACTCAACACTGCCACAATTGATGCAGCAATAATGCCATAACGAACGGTTCGTTTAACTCTTGGATAGTCCTTTGCACCAAAATTGAAACCTATTATCGGCTGAGAAGCCATATTTATTGCAACCATAGCCATGACCAGGAAATTTGCCACCGAAAAAATAATTCCAAGGGCACCAACAGCCAAATCTCCTCCAAATCTAATCAGCTGGTTCGTATAGATGCCCATGACAAATGAAGCGGCCAGCTGCATCGAGAAAGGAGCCATACCCACAGCAATTATTCGATTAATGATCTCACGGTTCAATCTTAAATTAGGTAGCCTCAATCGATTTACTGCTCGAGAACTGATAAAATGATAAAGCACCCATACATCCAATCCGATCATACTCAGTATTGTTGCATAAGCCGCCCCTTTGACTCCCAGATCTAACACAAAAATAAATATCGGATCCAGAATTAAGTTTGCCCCGGCACTCAATAGCATACTGTACATGGCTATTCTGGCATTTCCTTCTGATCTGATAATGTTGTTCATTCCAAAACCAATCACTTGAAAAACCGCCCCAAACAAAATGATGTTCAAATACTCCTGGGCATATTCGATAGTCTCAGCTGTAGCTCCGAATAACTCCAATATTGGAGTCTTGATCGCGAAACCCAATATGCTCACGAATACCGACACCAATATCATCAGCACGAATCCGTTACCAAGAAATCGCTCGGCTCGGCTATGATTCTTTTGCCCCATGGCTATTGAGACGTTTACTCCAGTCCCTATGCCAACCAGCATGCCGAAGGCCATTATGATCAGCATAATGGGAAATACAGCACTTAATCCTGATAAAGCCAGCGATCCAACACCACGACCAATAAATATGCGGTCAACAATATTATATAGTGAATAGACAACGACACCAACAAAGGCAGGCAAAAAATACTTCCACATGAGTTGCCCTATCGGTTTTTGACCCAATTCAGCCGATTTTTCAGCTGCCACATCCCTTTGTACCCGTACCTGACTCATGAGATTAACAGAGCACGAAAATACAGAAATAATACCGACCAGGCAGGGATAAAATGAAAAGGCTGGAAACCAGGTCATCTAAACCCAATTTCCAGCCTGATAATACAATAATATCCTACCGGAGGCTATTGGTGCTTTTCAACAACTTCGATAAGCTCTGGCAAATCCATACCTATTTTCTTCAGGAACTCAATCTTGGGAATACCATTTTCGTTCCAACCCCGACGCTTGTAAACAGCATCCAGCAATTTTTCATACTGAGTCTCGCGATATTTTCTGAGTATTTGCTGTTTTTCACTGGTTGATTTTCCTTCCGGATCAACGCCAATGATTTCTTTCATTTGTTTATCATAGCGCTCAGCCCGGCTATCATATTCCTCAAGAGTCACCGGACCGGCAGCTCTAAACGGTTGAGCATCGTGTGCGCGGGTACCAAATCCTCTTCTCAAATTAAAGATTCGCTGAAAGTTATATACACGCTCTGAGTCTTCTATCATGCGGTGTTTGTCAAATTCCTTGCCAGTAACTGATTTGTAGAGGGTAACATAATTATCCACATGCTCAGGCACTTTGGCAGGCTCATCAGTTTCAGCATTATTCTCAGGTTCAACATCGTTCCAAGGCAATTTACACAAGCCTACCAATCCGAACCAAGTTCTGAACATGGGGAAATAGTGTAATGCTTCTGCTTTATCTTCGAATGTGGGTATTTGATTATTCACCATGTCCATAAAAATCAACCAAGCCTCGTCGTGCTGTGGTCCTTTATTGGTCATGGCAAATCCACCTTGTTGTGCAAGTGACTCTTTCGATACATATTCAGAGTACTCAAGTCCTTTGTTCTCCATACCAATATCCTGTAAGAAATCAGGATCTCCACCATACTCACTGGCAAAGATTTCTTTCATTTTCCTAATTCCTTTTCCGGCGATTAATCCAAATCCTTCACCTCTTGCGCATTGATGCAACAATTCAATCGCGTCGTCAGCATTTCCGAAATTCAATTCTAAACCACCAGTATGCTCTTTGTTGAGAATTCCTGCTTCATAGCATTCCATGATAAAGGCAACAATGGTACCCCAGGAGATGGTATCCATGCCATAGGTATCGCAATAAAAGTTTGACTCAATGATATACCCTGGATCAAAAATCCCACAGTTTGAACCCAGTCCAGCCGCGTTCTCATATTCAGGACCATCAACAATGACATTTTCACCCTTATATGGCCCCGTTTGAACAATATAATTGTCTACGCCTTTAGCACATGACATATTGCATCCAATCCAACATCCATCGGGTGTACCCTGGGCAAAACGAGATTTCCATACTTCTGAATCAATTTGGGGACTTTTCTCATGTTTCCCAAACTTGTAATTATTAACCGGAAGCAGGTCATAATCATCCATAATTTCCATCAGGTGAGCTGTTCCTTTGGTACGCATCTCACACTGTGCATCATCGAGTTCTCGCATTTCACGGTTAAAGCGCTTTCCACGCTCCATGATGGCTGGCAGATCCACGACATTGTTCAAGTTTCCTTTTACCCCAGGTATCTTACACACGAGTGCTTTAATGTTTTTACTCCGGAATACTGTACCTGTACCACCTCGACCGGCCTGCTTCAATCTTACTCGCTTTTTCTTTTTGTCATAGAAACTGAAGTTTAACATCCCTACCCAACTGTTTTCAGCAGCCATACCGGATGAGACAACCGAAACATTGACATCTTTCCCCTCATCTTTGTACATATCAGTCAAAACTTCAGACAACACATGGCTGTCCATTGGCTCCATGGGGGCCTCCTCAATAGAAACTTTTCCAGTAGTTCCATCAAGTACAACGATCACATCTTTATCTGCTTTTCCTTGTAATTCGATGGCATCAAATCCGGCAAACTTCACAAAAGGTCCAAAATAGCCTCCAGCATTTGAATCTGTCACAGACCCGCTTGCGGGTGATAAGGTGACAACCAAAGATTTTCCGGTTCCCGAATACTGGGTAATTCCGCCAATTGGACCTGAAGAAATTACCACCTCGTTTTCGGGGTCATTCCACTTGGTATCCGGAGAAGTAGCGTCCCAGAGCAGCTTCAGACCATAACCTTTACCCCCGATGAATTTATCCTTCATAACAGGATCAACATCCTTAATCTTGAAGGTATTCTCACTTACGTTCACATACAGAACTTTATCCGTATACCCTTTTTCAAGGGGAGCCACATCATAATCCAGTTCGGCCAGAACTGTGTGGGCCTTCTTCATTTCTTTGATATCCATAGTCTATAGTTTTTTACTCTGCGTTTACCATTCTGATTCAAAGCAAAAATAAAAAAATCAATCCTGGTTTTGAGTGATCAAAGCATGATTTTAGTCATTATGCATTTATTGACATATCGCTGATTATGTGTAGCTTTGAGAATGGAACAACCTGAGCCTATTTCCTACTTCCTTGAACTATATGGTTACCATTCTGATCAAATCGATTCCTTCATTCAGGGTGAAAAATATATAGCTTGTTACCTGAAGAATGGGCGTCTGGGTGTTTGTGCCAAATTGAATCATATTGTCCAACTCAATGATCATATACCAAATCTTCTTAATCCAAATTCGGCTGCAGAACGAATCCTTCTAAATGCCTACTACAATGCTCAGTTGAACGATCACCAGCCGTTTTCTGGACACCATGACATTTTCGATTTCGTGTCTTTTACTACTTTTGAGAAAATTGCAATGGTCGGGTATTTTAAGCCACTAGTAAAAAAGTTTCGCGATAAGAACATTCTGATCGACATCTTTGACCACAGAAATCTGACTGATGAATTGATTCCAATGGTCGATCAAAGAAAATATCTTGCCGATGCCGACGCAATAATTCTAACAGCAACATCCATTTTTAACAAAACCTTTATTCCAATTATCAATGCATCTAAACACAATGCACAGGTGTTTTTATTAGGACCCTCATCCATTTTACACCGGCACATGTTGAATTACCGCAATATCAGAGGGATCTTTGGTATGGTATTCCCAGATCGGCATGATGAAGTTCTTACTATGATAAAGATGGGTCACGGAACGCGAATATTTGGCAAACTGGGACAAAAAGTCAATATTTAAATCATGGAATTTTCTGAGATAAAAAAGCGGCTCGCTAACAAAACAGTTGGCATAGCTGGTGCCGGGGGATTAGGTTCAAACTGTGCTGTCGCCCTGGTAAGATCAGGAATAGTGCACCTAAAAATTGCTGATTTTGATCGGGTGGATAACGGTAATCTGAACCGCCAATATTATTTCAGTGATCAAATTGGTGAAATAAAAGTTGAGGCTTTAAAAAACAACCTGCAGAGAATAAATCCAAAGGTTCAAGTTAGCATTCTGCCACAAAAACTTACACCAGCGAACATCCCCTCTTTTTTTAATTCCGTTGATGTATTGGTTGAAGCTTTTGATTCAGCCGACCAAAAGGAAATGCTACTTGAACTCGCTTTGGAATATTGGCCAAGTCGGCCCCTCGTTGTGGGCTCTGGACTAGCTGGATATGGGATGAACAATATGATATCACAATCGCAGTTCGGCCAGCTTTATATTTGTGGTGATAACCAATCTGAGAGTACTGAGCAAAACCCACCCCTGGCCCCAAGAGTGGGTGTGGTAGCCAATATGCAAGCCAACGTCGTTCTTGAAATTTTACTCGATGAAAAATAAAATCCATATAACCATGCGAAATTGCTATTCGATAATTCTACTTTCTTTACTTGCCTTTACTTTTTCCTGCTCAAGTGGAAAAAAGGCCTTACAAAAAGGGAATTACCCAGATGCCGTTTTTAAATCCATTGAAAGGCTCAGAAGTAATCCCGACAATAAAAATGCAAGAGCAACACTTCAAAACGCTTACCCACTAGCAATTAACACCTTAACCACTGAAATTGATGAAATCCTGACAACAAACCAGACAGACAAATATGCTGCTGTAGCTGAAAGGTATCAGCTATTGCAAAACATGGCTTCTGAAATTAGACGCAGCCCGGCAGCCTTGAGTATTATCACATCTCCCCGATCATTTTCAACCCAATTGGCGGCTGCCAAAGATAAAGCAGCATTTGAAGCATACGACCGGGGGATGACATTAATTCAGATTGGTGATCGTGAAGCAGCTCTTGATGCTATTGTTCAATTTGAGAGAGTATTGTCATACGATTCTTCATTCAAGAATGCCAGAGAGATGCTTGAAAAAGCCACCAGAATGGCAACAATTTACGTAGTTATTGAACCAATTTCTGTCCCTTCAAGGTATAAAGTTAATGCTAACTTTTTCCAAAGTGACTTGCTCGATTATATGAATCGTCAAAACAGATACGTTCGGTTTCTGAGCAGCAGAGAAGCCAACCGAATAGAGAACATTGACCATGTTTTGGAGATGGAATTTTTTGATTTCCAAATTGGAGCCACAAAAGATAAGAGTACGGAGAAAGAATACACAAGCCGCGATTCAGTAAAAGTAGGTTCGGCAGTAATCAACGGAAGGAAAGTAGATGTACTCAACAAGGTGAAAGCCACATTAACTACCCATAAGCGGTCTGTTAGCTCCTCTGGTCTCCTTCAGGTTAGAATAATTGACACCTATTCCAAAAAAGTCCTGACCCGAAGGCAATTGCCCGGAACTTTTGTTTGGGAAACCGAGTGGGCCAGTTACAACGGCGATGAAAGGGCACTCACTGCTGAACAGCTGAGGTTGTGTAAACAAAAACCGGGCAGTCCTCCCAATGCTCAAGATTTGTTTTACGAGTTTACAAAACCCATATTCAACCAAACCAAAAGTTACTTGCGAAGTTTTTATAGAAAGTATTAAAATGAAGATTACACTAAATAACCGTGAAGAAACGTTCGAATCCGATGGATTGACTATAAAGGAGATCATGTCAATCAAGAATTTTACTTTTCCCAGAGTAATCGTTAAACTAAACGGATCCCTAATCAAGAAAGAACAGTATACTACTGTTCAGATACACGACAGTGACCACCTAGACATCATTCATTTGATTAGTGGGGGTTAAAATCGAAGATTATTGAGCTCATAGTAAAAGTGCTACTCAAAACCTCATCGGTAATTGCAGCACTTTTTTTTTTATCCCGTCTTTAAAGTAAAACTGACTAAAATCAGTGCAATATGGTTCACGAGGAACTGTTAGAACAATGTAAAACAGGAAGCCAAAAGGCACAGCTAGAGATTTACAAACTCTATTACCAAGCAATGTATAACACCTGCCTACATATAATCCGCAACGAAGCTGAAGCTGAAGATATCATGCAAGAGGCATTCCTGAAGGCTTTCAGCCTATTACCAAAAGTCAATATCCAGGAAAGCTTTGGAGGTTGGTTAAAAAAAATCGTCATCAATAAATCACTGGATGCGTTACGAAAGAGGAAGGTCCACTTTGAACAGGTCGATAACATCCAGGATAAGGTTGAAGAAAGTCAATTATGGGAAGAGACTAGTGAAACAGTTAACGAAAAGATTGTGAGGGTGAAACGGGCACTTAACCAACTCCCAGATAAATATCGCACAGTCTTGTCCTTGAATTTAATTGAAGGATATGACCATGATGAAATCTCAGG
>CAYUGX010000188.1:0-9685 GCA_964444375.1 uncultured Porphyromonadaceae bacterium
CGTGTACAGTACTACACCATGGGCTTAAACAAGTGGCAACAATCAGCAGAATGGCCACCGGCCAATACGGTGATGACGACCTACTATTTGAATAGCCAGGGAAAGGCCAATACACTGAATGGGGACGGAATTTTACAAAGCAATAAACCTGGCAGAAGGGATTTAGCAGATGCATTAACCTATGATCCTGAGAGTCCGGTGATGTCGTATGGAGGCAATGTGTGTTGTACTGGTAATGCCATTCGCGCCGGATCTTTTGACCAGCGTGAAATGGAGCTTCGAGAAGACATTCTGGTTTACACAACTGAACCCCTGGAAGAGGGGGTTGAGGTAAGTGGTTTTATTGAAAGTACGCTTTATGTTTCTTCAGATGCCAAAGACACTGATTTTACTGTTAAACTGATTGATGTTTATCCAGACGGACGGGCCTATAACCTCGATGAAACGATTCAACGCGTTCGTTACCGTGAAGGCTATGACATAGAGGTCTTTATGGAAGCCGGTCAGGTATATGAAGTGGAATTGACCCCCATGTCAACAAGCAACTATTTTGCAAAAGGGCACTGCATCCGGATCGAAGTTTCGAGCAGCAATTTCCCGCGTTTCGACAGAAACCTGAATACAGGAGGAAATAACTATGATGAATCAAAAGGGGTGGTGGCGCACAACAAAGTACACCATTCTTCGAAATATCCCTCACAGATCAGAATACCCATTGTGAAGTAATCGGCTATGGAAACGTAAGTTGGATGATGGTTGAAATAACTACCCATCTATCATCTTAAGCAATGGTCTGTTGGGATATACTCAGGCCATTAAAGGGTCTGATTTTCAAAGATTTTCACAAGCGTTGAATCAATTCAAGACAATATTTGGTGACCTCACTGTGTTTTGGGTTAAAGGCTGAAATGTTGCTTAGGATGATCACGGCCGTTTTTTCGGCCACGTTGATAGCCATGCAGCTAGAGTAACCTGCTGTACCACCATTGTGCCAATGAACTTTTTTGCTCCCTTCTTCATTAACAATATGCCAGCCTAGTCCCAGATCCGTACTTCCAGGACCATCAAAGGTAAATTGTCGGGTCAGCGTGAGATCTTCGTTATCTTCCTCGAATTGAGCATGAGCAAACAAACTCAAGTCGTATACCGTTGATAAAATTCCACCAGCTCCCACTAAAACCAGAAAATCCCAATTGGGTGTTTCTTTGCCTAGCGCATTGAGACCAGGTACCAGGTGGGCTGAGATATCCGATCGGATTGTGGTTGTTCTGGTCATGTTGAATCGACCGGTAAGCAAACTGTCGAGGAGGTGCTCGTAAGATGCATCAGTTATTTCAGTCATCAGGTGTCCGAGTAGACCTGCCCCAAGGTTTGAATAGCGATAGCCTTCACCTGCTGCCGGTTTCTGCTTCATATTTCGGGTGAGATATTCCTGCAACATTTCCTCATCATAATACCTGAATGGGTTTAGCGGACTTTTAATAGCAGATAAGCCAAAATTGTCTGGCATTCTGGGAAGACCCGAGGTGTGGTTAGCCAGTTGTTTAAATGTAAATTGAATGCCCTTGTTTAATTCATAATCCACATAAGAATTGACAGGATCATCCAGGGCGACTTGTTCAGCCAGTACACTGTTGGCGAGAAAAGTCGAGGTAAATACCTTAGAAATTGAACCGATTTCGAAAACATGTTGGGCATTATCCACACGAATCAATTCATCTCCGGCTTTTTGCCATCCTTGAAAATAGGTACTGTTGGCATGAATAACCGCCATGGCTATTTCGCTGTTTGCGGGCGCAAAAGCGAAGCGCTCAAGCACTTCTTCCGGAAAGGTCTTGACGGTATCTTGAGATTGTAAAGGAACAACGAAGCCCAGGGTGAATAAAAGAGTAAGAAAATACTTCATGATGACTTGAATTGGACCCTCAATATACGAAAGAGCCAATGAATGTATATCATCCCCTGATAGAGGCCTTTACACAATCACCAAATCAAAGTACCGATCAGCACTGCACAAAATACCACGATGAATCCGGCAATCATGTATCCCAATTTCTTTGAGTATCCTTTAGGTGTCAGCGCATTAGAGGCATCCATTCTCCGAATCGCCGGATACATGCGCCAATAGAACACCAGAATTGAAAGGATTAATGCGACAACGCTCCATAGTTTTGTTGTTTCATTTCCAGTAACTAACAGAACAATCAATAGCGCAATGAAAATCAGCTTGGTTCCTGCTACCCAATTGATCAAATACCTAACCAGGGAATGAACTTCAGGATCCAATTTAGATTTTTCGAAGGCATGGAATACACCCAAACTATTTCCTTTCTCTGAACCTGGGTTAAAGTACAGAAGAGCAACATTCAACAATTCCAACACCAGAAAGAGAACAACAGCAATAGATAGTACACTCATAGTTGTTTTTTGGCTCAGCCATTAATCCAATTACATGGCAAAATTCAGCATTTGTGTGCTGGATTCTATTACCATATGGTAAAAACGAAACTATGAATTTCGTATTCTACTCAGACTTTGGGGGGTGATACCCAGGTAGGATGCAATGTGTTTTTGTGCCACTCGGTTCACAATATTCGGAAATCTCTCCAGTAGGATAGCATAGCGCTCTGAAGCTGTTTTCGTCAGAAGCTCAACCTGTTGTTGCTGCTTGCTGATAAAAGCAGATTCAGCAGAAATTTGATGAATTATCCGTCCGATTGATTCACTCCCCAGGTAGTAGAAGTCAGACCTGGATATCCTCAACATCTTTGAGTCTTCCAAGGCAACAACTTGAAGGGGGGTAGGTTTTTTAAGCAGGATTGACATATAATCCCCACAAAAATTCGAATCAAAAATAAAATCAAGACAAACGAAATTGTTTCCTTTCCACAAGAATATCCCTGCACTTCCATTCAGAATGAAATAGAAGTTTCGCTCAAGTGCATTGTGCGGTTTTATGATTTGATCTTTTGTGAACGAAATGGGATGGCAAAAACTGGCAAATTCTTCCCAGGCAGCTATTGGGGCCTCGAAGTATTTGTCAAATGAATCTTTCAGAATGGCTGCGTAAGCACTTTTCATTGGTCTTAAATTATGAAAAATATAGCCAACCCCGTCTAATGCAATGGAGTCATTTCGGAATACCACTAACCTCCTCAGACAACTGTGTTGACTTACCAGCTTCTTTGCCTTCAAAAAATGCAACTATTCGATAGAAATATCGTTGACCTTTTTTCAATCCTGTGTGGCTATAGGATGTGGCCTTTGCATTGTCTTTGTTATACAAAAAACTCGATTTTTCAGAGACTCCAGATTCCAAGCTCCAATACACTCCGTAGCCTATTGCTTTTGTGACTGGATCCCAGGAAAGGGTAATTTGTCCTTTCTCTTCAGTAAGGGTAACATTGAAATCACCTTCAGAAATGCCTGAACTTGCTGAGTTTTGTTCAGGCGATAACACCGAAACATTCCCCAGGTGGTCTGCACTCTCAATTCGGTAATAGAGGGTATCCTTTATTTTGGTTTTATGAATATAGACGCCCAATTCATCCTTCTCAGTGTAGGCAATATCTCTAAGCACATCTGATTTTGTATTTACTCCCGGGTTTTGTTGCCAGTACAAATTGTAGGTCTGAAAATGGCTATTCATTTGGAAGCTGATCTCGACACCCTGATCGATTCTTTTTGCCTGTATAGAAGGGGGAGTCATCAAAACCAGTGATGAGAAGGCAACGGATCTGAAATTTCCCATTGTTCCGGGCCCAAAATTAGAAACCGGATTATATGGAGTTTGTGAAGCTACACCAACAAGTCCCCGGACGATCTTCTCATACATGTTGAAATAGTCATAGGTTAACTTATCAACTTCTGCAGCCCGCAGAACCGTGTACTCATTTTCTAAAGGATCAGTAGTCACATTGAACAGCCTCAATCCTTCATTGGCATTAACAACACGGTTATCGTCAATGGCCCAATCTCTTCGAACCCGGTGCTGTCCGTTCGTCCACCATTCAAATAAGTAACGGTTTCGCTGATCAGATGGATCATTGACAATCCACTCATCTGAATAACCACCAATGACACCCTTATTGTCTTTGGTAGTCAACCAGCCTGCCTGATAGCCTGGGGGGGGCAGCATGGTCGAGGATGCCGAATAGGTCATCTCACCAATCTCTACACTAAGTGTATAACTTTCTGCTACCTTACCCAGAATCTGGCTTCCAATGTACAGTCCTTTGCGACGATACGCTAAGATTTCCGAATCTCCTGATGCAGTTGTCAGCGAAATAGAAGCCTGTTTCTCGAACCGGATGGGTGTATTGATCACAGCATCAATGTCTTCTGAATAACTAACCTGTACCCATATCGGTTGATCCTTTTCAATCTCAGCATTGATTACCAGGACTTCTGTCACATCTTCCACCTGAACATCAAGGGGTACAATGGCCTCATGAAATCCGTCACAAGAAAGCACCAGGGCAGTAAGTAGTGAAAGAGTAACAATCGTCTGGATTTTAGTAGGTGATATCATGGCTTAAAACTCAATATTTAGTTGAAAACTTGGCATAAAACCATAGGTGCTCACTCCGTAGGGTTCAAACAAGTGCGTAGCGTCTTCAATACTTTTTCCGCCTCCCTGGCTGTAGTATATCGTGTGGACATTTCTCCGGTTATAAATATTATAGAGAGAAACTTCGAAACTGGTCAGAAGTTCCCTGTTGAGCTTTTTTAGGGGCAGGGTCATAAACTTCGGATGGAATTTAAGTCCGAGATCCAGGCGGTGATAATCCGGCAGCCGGTACTTATTCCGTCCTTCCCAGTAGGGAAAAGGGATGCCGCTCACATAATAATAAGATTCAGGCAGCGTAACCGGTCGGCCTGTATAATACAGAAAAGTAGCTGAAAGGGTAAGATACTTTGTAAGTTCAAAACTCGACAGTACAGACAAACTGTTTGTACGGTCAAACATGTTTGGATACCATCTGCCCTTATTGATCACATCAATTTGGTATTCGGCTTTACCCACATTGTAGCTGATTCGTCCGGTCAATCGTCCTTTTGGTTTCTCGACCGAAATTTCAAATCCATAACTCCTGCCCTGGCCGGTGGCTACATAGGCTTCCAGGTTATCAACCAAGTAATTGTGTAATCCATCTTCAAAATCAGCAGCACCCTTCATATTCTTGTAATAAGCCTCAGCTGATAACTCAATCTGGTCTTCCAAAAAATTCCTAAAGTATCCAATTGCCACCTGGTCAGTCAGCATCGGATCAATATTTGATGTACTGGGCATCCAGATATCATACCATTGTATCTCAGCCCCTAGCGTCATGAGACGGAGGTACTGGGCATTGCGGTTGTATGAAAGTTTTAATGAGCTAAAATCGTTCATCAAAAAAGTGAGTGCCAGCCTGGGTTCAAGATAATGATGGAATGACATGATATCGGCGTATCTTGAGAAGTAGGTACTTGAAAGAGGCTCGTTCGACTCTTCATCAAAAACAAAACGATCACCCGGTCCCAGGCGCTGATACAGGGAATAGCGCAACCCATAGAGGGCCGATATTCTTCGGGTGATTCTTTGATCATTCTCAATATATAAAGCGCTCTCCAAACCCTGCATTGGGGGCATGAATTTCCCGGCATCATCCTGTGAAGTATCCTCCAAATGGCCATGATTAAAGTCTTGATATTCTGATGTTAGACCAAAGCGGATATCATTCTTGTCATTCAAAAAATAGACAAACTCCTGTTTGAAGCCAGTTGTAGTAATTCCTGAACTGAAGTGATAGATCCCTCCAGCCTGATCGGTGTAATACCGGCTTCTGATCAATGAAGTTGTCGACAATAAGCTAGAAGTAAATGTATGCGACCATTTGAGGTGAGCAGCCCGGTTACCCCACTCCGTTAAGCCCCCTACGACCAGTGCGCTATCCCGACCTACATAGGTACTTAAAGTTAGACTATTTTTTGCGTTGAATTTATAAATTACCTTGGTGTTCAAATCCATCCAACTTTCGTTGCGGGCGAAGAAATTGTAGCCATTGGGGCTCTCCCCTGGTAAACCAGGTTTTGATGCGGTTTGTCCTTTGATATTACTTCCTTTCTCATCCAATTCCCCGCTTTTAGCTGCCAGCCAATTGTTCCGGATATAATCATGGGCGCTCCCGATACCCAGCTTGGTGGATCGGCCCGCCAAGAAGACCGAAAGCTTGTTGGGCAATACAGGTACTTCAAGCGAAAACTTTGAGGTGATTAAGCCAATGCTCACACTGGTGCGGAATTGATTAAAGTCTCCCTCCTTCATTCTGACATCGAGAACTGAGGCTCCACGGCCACCAAAGTGAGCCGGGATACCGCCTTTATATACAGTTAAACCATTCACAGCATCCGAATTAAAAACCGAGTATAATCCTTGCATGTGTGATGTGTAATATAGGGGCATGCCATCCATCAAGATCAGGTTTTGGTCAATGCCGCTCCCACGCACGATGTATCCACTTCTGCCTTCTGCAATGCTGGTGATGCCTGGAAGCAACTGGATTGTTTTCATGATATCCATCTCTCCCATGATAACAGGGATACGCTCAACCTGTTTCATAGTTAGCTTTTCTACGCTGATTTCGGTCGAGCTTACATTGTGATCGGCGCGCTTGGCTTCTACCAAGACCGGATCTATCGAGGTAGTCACTTCTCTCAAAGCAAGGTCTTTTTGCATGTGTCGGTTCAGATTGATGGTAATGGTCCTATCTGCATAACCCACATACTTAAATAGAATCGTGTAAACTCCTTTGGGGAGGTGTAGCGAATAGCTGCCCTCATCATTGCTAACCGTACCTTTTCCGGTACTCTCCTCAAAAACAGTTACTCCGGGTAATCTTTCACCTGATTCAGAATTGGTAATGGTACCCGATAGAATAAAAGATTGCTGTCCGATCATTTCAGCCGAGTAAACAGCAATCAGAAGCAGTATTACACTCAATTTTCGCATTATCTAGTTGACGATCTTACTTATAGATATGGTTTCATTTACCCATCCAATTGAGACGATATTTTACACTAAACATGAAATACCTGCCCAGCATATTGCTTGTCTGCTGCATGAGATAATTAATATCACTAACCTGGCTGAAGCCAGTATTTTTATTTAAAACATCGGCAGCAATTAGGCTAAGCACAAGCCGGTTACCAGACAAAAAGTAGACATTTGCTTCGGCGCCAATCAGGGGAATACTAATGGCTTCATTAAAGCTCTTTGAATTGTAATTGCGAACATCGGCATCCAACTGGATATTGAAGCGGTCAATAGGAGTCCATCTCAAGGCACCAAAGTAGCCGAAATTATAATACCGATTGTTCAAATTAGTCTGAATGGAGAACCATGAATCAGTCATGGAGATCGATGCACCCAGTTCTGCGTCCCAGACATTTTTATTCCGGTTATTGATGTCTAAGCGCAAACCGTGGGTTATATAGGTTCCGGTGTTGTTTTGATCATTAATTACATTGATCCCGCGGTTGAAATTCTCACTTAGATCAATGGCCAATTCAATGTCTAATGGCCGGATTGGAGTGGAGAAATGTAATGAGGCATTTGCGCCATATCCCCAGGGCACATTTACAGGTGTAGCGTATTGCTCAAGATCCTCGCTAACGGTCCTGGCCATGGCTATTTTGTTCTGGGTGTACTGTGCGGATACCCGACTGAAAAATGAAGTAAAAGAAAACTCATCAAAAATGCGCCACTCCATACCCAATGAATGGCTGAATTCGGGTTCAAGTTGACTATTCCCCTGGTACAAGCTCAACGGATTCAAGGTACTTATAACGGGCATCAGCTGAGCAATCCCGGGTAAATTCACGTTGGTTGCGTACTGAGCCCCAAATCTTCTTCCCGATTTATATTGAGAACTATAACTCACCCGGGGCTTTAAATAAAAATACCTGTTCGCACTGATCTGCTCATCCCATAAGACCTGATTAAGAGTTGACCATTCTGCGCCAAGAGACAGGTTCAGCTGATTCTTTTCTGTATTCCGCTGAAATGAAATACCTGGTCGAACAAATCGATAATCACGGTTATAGTTTGGACTGAGCGAATCTGTTAACACCTCATGCATTTCACTCAGTCCCTGTCGACGGTCAAGAGCATGTGTGTTTAGGCCCAGGGCAACATGAGTATTGAGATACCAGAATCTATTTAGCTTCTGTACCAGCGCTGGTACAAGATTCAAATTGAGCTGTTCATTGTGATTGTCTTGAAACTCAGTCGTCGAGCTCAGGCTTTCGGGATTGAAATAACTGATTTCGTTCTCCCATGTTGAGCCCGAGAAACTTCGATTGCCGCTCCCTCCGAATTTAGTGGTAAACTGGGTTTTATCTTCATTGATCTTGATGATATGCGTTGCATTCAGGTTCATATTTACTGAATTAGCCTCCTCATTAGTACCACTCATCAGTTGGTTTACCGGACTATCCTCCCTTAATCGGTTCATCAGGGTATGTCTCACCAGGTTTCGTTCTGTAATATTCACATTCGCATTGGCGACGATGTTTTGCCATCCCAAGAATCGTGATCGGACACCAAAATGCAAATTGTGTGTTGTATCTCGTGTGGTTTGATCCAGTGTATTGCTTTGAAAGTATTCCAGATCTTGTAAATAGTTTTGAGTTTCTGTTTGCCTTTCCAACACCGATTTGCTGCCACCAGCCATGTAGCTCATGTAGTACCGGTTAAAATCAGTTGGGTTATAGGAAAGATTTACACCTGCTGAACCTGTAGTGTTCAATCCATCTGCTGATTTTCCAAATTCTTGTCCTTTCAATCCAAATCGATTGATGTTGTTCTGGTTCCCCAGGAAGGCGATTTGGGATTTCTCATTAAAACGAAATAGGTTTCCGGCAGCCAGGTAATGATTACCGCTACCAAAACCCGCCTGAATATTTCCGAAAACTCCACTTTTTTTATCCTCTTTCAGTTGTAAATCGATGGTCCGGTCACGAACTCCGTCATCTATCCCAGTAAACTGAGACACGTCTGATCGCCGGTCATAAATCTTCACCTTGTCAATTGCATCAGCCGGCAAATTTTTGGTGGCTACTTTGGGATCATTTCCAAAGAATTCTTTTCCATCAACCAATACTTTGGCTACCTGCTCACCCATAGCCTTTATATTCCCGGCTCGATCTATTTCAATTCCCGGGAGTTTCTCTAATAACTGCTCAACCACTGCATCGGGTTTGGTATTGACCGCGCGTGCGTTGAACTCGACCGTATCGCTCTCGAACTTCATCGGAACGTATTCGCCGACAACCCTCACTTCTTCTACATCCAGTGGTTTTAATTTTAGTGTCGTTGTTCCCATATCTTCACCCACTGATCTGGGGAAAAGAACATCCTGGAAATGACTTTGCATTCCCACAAAGGCGAATTGAATCAGGTATTTCCCATCATCGATATTTCGTATGAAATACCGGCCTTCTTTGTTGGTCACTCCAAAGTATTCCATGGGCGAATCTGCCGGGTTTAACAATACTACGGTAGCAGAGGACAAGGGCTCGTTCTTCTCATTCCTAACGTTTCCTGAAATCTTGTTTTGGGCTATGACTCCGGTCCATACACCCAGTAATAAACAGACACTTAATAGTAGTCTCATGGTTTCAATTTAATTCGCCTTATTTCATT
>CAYUGX010000189.1:0-9640 GCA_964444375.1 uncultured Porphyromonadaceae bacterium
GTTATTGCAACCAGTGAGCCAAATCCAGGCCCGTCATCGCTGCTGTCCGATGGGGCCGTGACGATGACCTCACACACCTCGGTATCCGAGGCGCCCTCAACATCGGTGACACGCAGCTTGGCGTAGTACACACCAGCTTTATTGTAGGTGTGCTGGACCACTCCCGAGCCGGTACCGTTCCAATCGTATATCCCATCACCCTCGAAATCCCACTCGTACTTGACAATGGTACCGTCGGAATCCGAGCCTAGACCATTCAATGTCGTGGCCTGGTTGACATTGACCTTCACATCGTTCTGAATCTCGGCGACGGGGAGTGCATTCGGACTATCGGCTTCCTGCTCGATCTGGATGACGCAAACAGCGGTGTCGGTTGCTCCCAGGTCATCTGTGACCCTAAAGGTGGCTATGTAAACCTCGGCAGCATCGAAGGTATGCTTTGCAACACCGTGGTCGGTACCGTTCCAATCGTAGGTCCCGTCACCATCGAAATCCCATTCGAACAGCACGATAGTACCATCCGTATCGGCCCCATCACCGCTGAAGAGGATGGCTTCGCCTACCTGTCCCTGCTGATCGACACCAGCATTGGCCGCAGGAGGTGTATTGTCAACCTGCGTCTCGTCCAGAACATTCACCAAAACCATGTCCTTCGAGGTTGCACCGCGATTATCTGTCACCTGCAGCGTCAACACGTGGTACCCTGGTGTCGAGAAATTCTTCATGGTGATCCCATGGTTCGGGTCGTTCCAGTCGAAGACACCATCATCATCATAATCCCATTCGAACAGGACAATATCGCCATCCGGGTCGATGGCCGAGCCCACGAGAACAGCTGGTATGCCGATCTCCACCGTGATGTCACTCCCTGCATCGGCTATTGGAGGCATATTGTCTGGCAGGGTCTCGCTGATCACCCTGACCACCTTGAAATCGATGGCAGTACTTCCGCCATCATCGGTCACCATGAACCGGGTCACGAAGGAACCTACAGTCGGATAGGAGTTCTCGGTGACACCCGTGCTCGTGCTTGACCAATCGTACGTTCCGTCGCCATCGAGATCCCATTGGTAGAGCTCGATTGTGCCGTCCAGGTCATAACCCGATCCTAGGAAGGTTACCATCTCATCCTCGAAAATGGTCACATCTTCTCCTGCATCAGCAATGGGGCGTAGATTCTCGGGTTCTGGCTCGTCGATAACCCTCACAACCTTGAGGTCAGTAGAATTGCTCCCTTCATCATCGGTGACCTTGAATTGAGCCACAAATGTGCCGGTAGTGGAATAGGTGTGCTGAGTGACACCCGTGTCTGAACTGCTCCATTCGTACTCACCATCTCCATCGAAGTCCCATTCGTAATGAATAATCTCACCATCAGAATCATAGCCAGTACCTATCATTGGAACCGGGTCATTGGTGTAGGTGGTCGCATCTTCACCAGCATCGGCTTTGGGTTTCTCGGCCTGAGGTTCAGCAACGAAGATGATATCGTTGAGAATGTTATTGGTGGTATTGGACTCCTCAACATCGTCATCGAGATTCACTATCACCGTGATGGTGTGCCATCCTGAGATGGCTGTCCAATCGACCCAGATTCCTTTTTCCTGATTCGCCTGTATATTATTGACTGTGGATTGTTCTAGCAGGTAATCATCCACCAAAATCCTGACCTTGATATCTTCAGCGTTAAGACTACCGATATTTTCTATCAAGGTATTGATGGTGATCACATCTCCTGATGTGGGGGATGGATCTGAGAACTGTATTGCTGTGGGAATAATATCGGCAATGGTATAGACGGTGAATGGGATTGTAAGTAAGTTGTTATCTTCGTTTGACTCAGCTATGGTGTCGTTAGGATCCAGAATTATCTCGAGGGTGCGTTCACCAGGTGTGGCTGACCAGTTGAAACTAACTGACACCGACTCATCATAAGGGATGTCGCCCATGTCGATGAACTCCGTTATCTCTCCATCGATAACTAGTCTTAGCAACACATCTATAGCATCTACATCACCGTGATTCTTTGCTGTGATATTCATTAGGACTTCTTGAGATTGGTAGATTACATCTTCAGAGAATAGTACACCAGAGTTGCTTATCACGAGGTCCGGTTTATATCTTACGTAGATTGAACTTTGAGCGATGTTGTTGCCCTCAATCACCTCCTCTATTGAATCATTTGAATCCACAATAACATATATTGAATTATCACCAATTTTCAAATCATCGAGTTCGATGGATATATCGACACTAGCGTTCGCCAAGATGGATGGGATTGACCGCTCCTCGATGAGGTTTGATTCGTTATTGGGGTCACCTAGATAGAACGAGACATTCATTCCAACGGCTTCTGTATCCCCAAGATTGTAGATGGTGGTTGTGATGTTTACGGGTTCACCAAGTACCGGGTCATCGTTCGAGAAGGTCATGTTGGTTTGATACACGAAAAGATCAGGCCGATCATCATGGACGGTAAATCTCTCGATACCCTCGTAGATCAGGTAACTCTGGGAATCCACCATCTTTACCATCAATTTGATGTCTCTCCCGTATGCATCCGTTTGTAGGTGGTCTGCTGGGACCCAAGTGAAATTCATGTAGTTCATACCAACAGAAAAATTGTGGACAATAGAGTCTTGATAGATGATACTTCCATTTAGATGCATGAAAGCATACATGAGTGTAGAATTGGATATCGCGTCTAAGCGATAGGTACCATTTCCTGCATCATTGGCATTGAAGGTGTGAATCTTGTTATCATCGGTACCTAAACTTAATATCTCTCCCATCGATGAGAATGATACTTCATTGATACGTGAATTGACATCTTTACTCCAGATGGGTCCGTTGCTATCTTTATTGAAAACATAGACATTCTTGTCATTGGCACTAGTTCCAACGGCGATAAATCTTCCATTGGAAGAAATATCGACATAGGTTATCTCATCGAGAGCATTGTATTTCCATTCTCTGATACCATTAGAAGTATCGAAGAAATGTATACCCCCATCATAGCACCCCGCAACCAGATAGTCACCTTCACCGGACATGGCTATGTCATAGACCCAACTATTCGTCTCGTATTGCCATAGTGGTTCGCTCTCCTCCCGACTGAAGAAGCGTACCTTCCCATCATACCCACCGCTCGCGATGTAATCACCATCTGCAGATATCGCAACAGAACGAACAGCATTAGGCGTAATATTCTTCCACATAGGTACGTTACTATCCTTATGAAACAAGTAAATGTTCTTGTCGTTACTACCAACTACGATATATTCTCCATCGGCTGATATCGCTACGGAAAGGATATCATCCTCTGCCTCATATTCCCAGAGCGGTTCATCGCTGTTCTTCTTGAATAAGTAGATGCTGTCATCCTTGCTCCCTCCTACGAGGTACTCCCCATCAGCTGATACGGCCACGCGTAGTAATTGATCATTGCTTGAATAGTCCCAACTCGTAACAACAGACGAATCCCAATTCGGATTAACGACCTTGCTCGTCATGTTTCCTGGATGTTCATATACTATCGAGATGTTGTTGATTGAATCATAGTGGTATAATTCAGGCGAGTCAATCAGGAGGTTGATGTCAGTGGTAGATTCTTGCATCCGTGAGTACGTGTGCTCTAATGAGGCTGGCAATATGGATGTCTTCGATTCGTGAGGGGAATTGTATTTGATGATACCTATGAGATCTGAGAGGTTGTCGGAATAAGGATCACCATCGATGACAAAGACATCATCCTTGAGTAGGAGCTTCTCACCAGGCCCTATGTAGCCTTCACCACCAATGAAACCATCGATTATCGTAGTGTTACCATTCACACTGAAAATCCTCGATTCGATACCGTAGGCGGGATAGTTACCGGTGTTGGCAATCTTCAGGTATATCGTGGTATTCCCATCCTTCTTAGGATCGTACCGCATCGTCGTCTCAATGATTGGGCTAGGATGTGATTCAAGATTTTCAGAATCAGTACCGAGTTCCATCTCAGTCCTGTCGTTATATCTATCACCATCTGAATCATGGTAATAGACCATGAAGATTCGAGTCCTGGGTTCGGCTAATGAATAGACGAAACTATTGGTATCGGTGTGTTCGGTCAGTTTGATGTTCCAGTAGGATTGTTCATCGATGGATTTGTTGTCGATGGATTTCAAGATGAAGTTCTCATCAAATTCAACCGGTAACAGTCGGGCAAGAACATCCAGATAGGTCTCGACTCCCCAGGTGGCTATCAGGTATTTATCAATAGACTCATCGCCATCTGAGACGCCATCATCGATGTGGAAGAGTACACATTTGCCAAGTGCGTTCTCATAGTACAACTGATCTTCTCCGAAGCTGTAGTAAGCGACCTGTATCTTTATCGAAGCCCCCTCATCAATGGCCATCATCTCCTCAAGACTCAGCACAATGTCATTGGCCGCAAGTTGGATCTTCGATCCCGGAAGTAGGTTTGACAAAGATATCCCCTCATCCTTCGATGGAGGATAAGTCTTAGGGATCGCCGAATCACCGATAAAAATGTTGAATCGTAGATCATCGATCTCCCTTGCGATATCGGTACCAATGTTCTTCAGAAAGAAGGTGAAGTCTAACTCACCAGCATAGCTACTATCAACGGCTGTAGCTGTGCTCCAGCTATTGGTGATCTTGTTCGTCTCGGTCTCGGTCACAGTGGTCTCGTGCCAAGTTGAATACGTCTCTGTTGTTCTGTAGGTCGATTCCTCATTCGTCCCCTGGCTCCACTCACTCTCTACGATATGCCTACCCACCCCATCTCCAATGTCGATGTTCTCAGAGTGACTTGTGATAGGCATGTTTCCAGATTCAATCCAATCTTTTGTCGCACCAACGCTACCTGCTGTGGGTTCATAATTGTCATAAATGTTGTAATCATGCTGAGTATGTTGTTCAATGCCTTCAATTTTTATATAATTATTCGGTAGAATTTTTTCAAAAAAGCCAGGTTTTGAGGTGACAAGTGATTGTATAAAACTAGGAATGGCTAAACCCAATCCGACAGTGTATTTGAAAGTTAATCCCCATGAATTTAACTCATGAGTTCTTATGTATATTTCTTTATTTTCAAGTACTTCTAACAAATCTTCTAAATGATCAATTGTTAATTTATATAGAATCGCAGAGACACCTCCTCCAACTACCCCTACAACTGAACCAACTCCCGGTACTAATGTATTCAGCCCGATTCCAACTAAACCCCAAAAAACTTCAGCACCAATTTCTTGATATTCTAACCGATTTATCTCGTCTTCAATGTAATCATATAACAGAACCTGTTTAGGAGCAGTATAAAAGTTCTCTAATATCCACTGCCAGACTTCTGGAGAAATATATTCAGTTATTGGCTGATTTGATGAAACATAATCTTGTGATATTGACGCTAAGTCCTCGGGCGTGACTTTTCCATTTCTATCTAATACATCTTCTTCTGTAATTGAAAATGGTGTACCCTCCTCGGTTGTAACAGACACACCAAGATTATGACCTTGAATGTAAATTTGGCTACCCTCACCTAATTGGAATCTGTAGTCATCACTAATCTCCTCGTCATATTCCCTATTGTGAGTCTGCTGCCATTCACCGAAGGTGTGTGATTCCTCGGTCCCCACCGTCAGACTCGAACCATCCCTTGTAGTCGTTGTATAGGTATTCGTCTTGGAGGTTTCCTGCCCGCGTTCCTCTGTAGTAATGTTCCGTGTCTCAACGTTGATAGAGTTTGAAATCTCGATATCGATATCGGGGAACGCAGCCGCGAAAACATCATTCCCTGGAAATAGAACATAACCTGGCATATCCCCACCAAACTCACCCAGACCCACAGGGCTATGCCCGAAAATCTCCATGCCATCATCATAGCGATCGCCATCTGTGGACTCCCTCGTTGGGTTTGTTTTCCACTTATAGATCTCATCATAATCGGATATACCGTCTTCGTCAGTATCCTTCATCTCGGGATGGGTACCGAATATTTCCTCTTCCTCATCCGTTAGACCATCACCATCCGAATCATCTAGTTCAGGTTCTTCTCCATCCTCTGCCTCGTTCAGGGGAAAGCCAAAGATGGAAGATATCAACAAAATGAGCATGACAAGCATTACCAAAAATCGAGAGCGAGCTCTATCAGTTCCGTGCGACGTGGGTTGCATGACAATCACCTCAGGCAAGTGTGAAAGCCATTTGAAATCAGCTTTTCGTACTTAGATGTTCTGGTTCCATGCTTTGTGAGCTTCTCTAGATAAGTAGCATCGGCCTATTTTGCTCTACCAATCATGTAGAACCCTAGGTTAATCTTAGGTAGCTAATAGGAGTGCAGTTCAATCGACTATCCGCTTTCTCCTCCAAACCACAGCCACCAAACAAAGAGCTGTTAACGCCACCAATGAGCCAAAGCCGGGGCTATCATCCCCGCTCTCCGGCGGAGCTATCACCGTCACCTCGCAGACCTCTGTATCGGTGGCTCCCTCATCATCTGTCACCCTCAGCTTTGCATAGTAAAAACCTGCCTTGTCATAGGTATGCAGGATCACTCCGGAGCCTGTGCCATTCCAGTCATATACTCCATCACTCTCGAAATCCCACTCGTACTTGACAATGGTACCATCGGAATCAGAGCCAAGGCCGTTCAGGGTCGTGGCCTGGTTGACATTGACCTTTACATCGTTCTGGATCTCGGCTGTTGGTGGTGCATTAGGGGTGTCGGCCTCCTCCTCAACCTGGATAACGCACACATCGGTGTCGGTTGCTCCCTGGTTATCGGTGACCCTAAAGGTGGCTATGTAGACCTCAGCAACATCGAAAGTGTGTTTGGCGACACCGTGGTCGGTACCGTTCCAATCGTAGGTCCCGTCACCATCGAAATCCCACTCGTAGAGCGTGATGGCCCCATCAGCATCGGTTGCATCACCGCTGAACAGGATGGGCTCATCGACGAATCCTTGCTGGTCGTTTCCGGCATCAGCTACAGGTGGAGCATTATCAACCCGGGCTTCATCCAAGACCGTCACCAGCACCATGTCCCGGGCTGTGGCTCCTTGATTGTCTGTTACTTGTAGCGTTACTACATAGTAGCCTGAAACTGTGAAATTCTTCATTCTGATGCCATGGTTAGGATCGTTCCATTCGAATACACCATCATCATCACTGTCCCACTCGAATAGGACAATATAACCATCAGGATCAATAGCAGAGCCTACAAGGGCAACCGGAGTACCTGCTACCACTGTAATGTCGTTTCCGGCTTCGGCTATAGGGGACTGGTTTTCGGGTTCCGGTTCATCAATTACATTGACTATCTTGAAATCGGTGTCATTGCTACCTTCGTTATCTGTCACCCTGAACCTAGTGACTATAGTACCTGTTGTTGGATATGTATTTTCTGTGATGCCATCGTTGAGATCTACATACTCAAATTCACCGTCGCCATCGAGATCCCACTCGTAAAGGACGATTTGACCATCAAGATCTTGACCAATGCCAATGAAGGAAACTGTCTGATCCTTGTAGACTGTAACATCAGGTCCTGCATCTGCAACTGGTCGTTCGGAAGCAGGTTCTTCAACAAAGATATCAACTGTAAGTTCATTATTTGTTAGGTTGGATTCATCCACAGCATCATCGATATTGACCATCACTTTCACGGTGTGCCAGCCTGATTGAGCCTCCCATTGAGCCCAGATGAGCTCATCTTCTCCTCCTCCCACGTCAAGTATTGCTTGTGAAATCACGAAATCATCCACAAGGATGCGAATCTTGGCATCTTCAGCTACAAGGTCTCCAAGATTGTCTATGACGGCACTGATTTCAATGGAGTCACCAGCTCTCGGTGTACTATCGGATAGGTGGATTGATGATGGATAAATATCTGGCTTTCGCCAAACTTTAAATTGCATCGAGACATTGTTATTTGACTCATTAGATTCTAAAATAGAATCAGATGAATCAACAAAGATTGATAGTGTATGTAATCCACTAACAGATGTCCAATTGATAGTCTTGAATAGATTTTCAAATTTTCCTAATCTACTAATCCAACCTACATCAAAGATATTATCATCAATTCGATATTCAATATCTAATCCATTCGCATCAACATCACCAATATTTGCTATATTGAATTCAAACTCTACATCATCGCCTTCAATAATATCATCGATTGGTTTTATTATTGAGATATCAGAAATATTAATATCCGGACGATACGCCACATTAATAATTAAATGACCTGAATTATCTCCTTCAATTGATTCATTGATTTCATTTTGTGAATCAATAATGACATAAATATCATGCAGACCAATTGTTGCAAACCATGTGACTTCAATTATCCTTGACATATTTGATTGTAAGGAACCTGTTGAAACATTTTCAATTAGTACACCACCAAAATCTGGATCTCCATAATAATATGATATGGTAAAACTAGCTGATGGGGAAAGCCCTAAATTTGATACATTAGATATTATAGAAATCTCTTCACCATCAATGGGCTCCATATTTGATGCTGTGATATGATTATTGGAGATAAATAATTCTGGCCTATCATCATGGACTTTCATCTTAATAATTCCTTCAGATATCAAATCGTTTTGTGAATCTGCAAATTTTATGATTAGCTTTATATCTTCATTGTATACATTTTCATCTACATGGTTGGAGGGGTTCCAACTAATATTGATACTAGATGTACCATTTATTGTCTGAATATTCCTAACATTGGAGTAAATTGTTGAACCATTTTGATATTGAAACGCATAATTCAGTGAAGAATTTGCTATGTGATCTTGTGTCTTTATTGTTGTAGATACAATTGATTGGTATATTATCTGATTGCCATGACTTAATGCTACAAATCCTTTGTATGGAGTAAGTTTCGAAACATGTACTACATCTCCATCTGTATTTATTATTTTATATGGCTCGCTACTATCAATTCCAAATAGATAAATATTATCATCATAAGATCCAACAACGATGCCCCTGCCAGAGCCAGTTATTGATACAGTTGAAATTGTTTCATCAGTTTGGTAATACCATATTAAATCACCTTCTATTGTGAGTAAGTAAATGGTTCCATTAGCTGTACCTGCAATTATTACGTTACCATCATCAGAAATATCTACAGACGTAATTCTTGCATCAGTGGAATAATTCCAAATTTCTATTTCACTCGATCTCTCCCAGAAGTGAACTATTCCTGTATGACCACCTCCTATAATATATTTTGAATCAGGTGTGATTTCAACATGAGGCCAAGGTCCTATTTGCGAATTCCAAATATAATCTGAACTATCTTCATGGAACAACTTTACATTACCACTCCATCCTGCTCCCATAACTAGGTATTCTCCATCACCTGAAAAAGATAAAGATGATATTTCATCATCAGGAAGATGTACAGACCACTTTGGGTCATTTGAATTAATATTGAAGAGCGACAATCGACGCGAGTCATAACCAGTACCAATAGCTACATATTTTCCGTTTTCTGACATAGCTAAAGAATAGATACCATAATTACTTTGAGCATCAAAAATCCAATCAGGAGTCGATGAGCTATTTTGAAATAAATATAAATTCGAAGTATCATCTAAAGATGGATCCGATG
>CAYUGX010000190.1:0-9636 GCA_964444375.1 uncultured Porphyromonadaceae bacterium
CAAAAATGCACCGCTCGATCTTTCCCTCCGGTATAGAGTTTTTGTAAGACAGTTGCACCACTAAGCCAACCACTGACATAGAAACCACTGATGAAGGCCCATCCACTCAGCCCCAGGGTGGCTGCATGCAGGCTGAAACTGAGCATTCCGTCCCAAATTTTTCCGGCATAAATCTGACCCAAGCCCGGCAGAATGCTTGATAAGATTCTGGCCTTCTGTGGATCTTTCAATTTAGGGAGCGGTCGACTTATCAAACTATCCCATTCATGCAGGGCAGCTATAATTTCGGATGAATCCTCAGTAGCCTGTATCCACTCACGACCATAGTCCCTTGCTTTTTTCCAATCTGAAACCTCAATAGCCGCCAGGGCCAGTGTCCGTCTTGTTGGCGCCCAATAGGGAGAATGCATGACCAGTCTCTCTGTCTGGAGCCCCCTTGACAAACATTGCCGGTAGTCGGCACCCAAATAATTGATCAGGATTAATTCATAAACCAGCTTAGCTTGCAGTTGGTCATCAACGGTTCCGAGATTTATTCGAGCCAAGATAGCAGCTGCCTGATCGTATCGACCCATTTGTTTCAGCGTCTGAACACGTCCAAGTTTAGCTTCTACAATGAGCCGCTCTGTCGCTACATTGAGATCCTCTTGATTACCGTTTGAATAGACCACCCACTCATAGGCCAGGTTTGCAGCCGAGAATTGCCCCACTTGAAACAATGAATCTGCCCTATCCAGGCTACTTTGTCCCTTACTGGTAGAAATCGCGCAAAGGAACAAGCACAGTAGCCACAATGGCCTGGTCTTTTTCTTCATAAAAACGTTGACGATATTTTTTAATACTGATGACACTGCCATATACATTACCCAGGTAAAAAATCCCAAACAATGAAGTTGAAAGTAGGCCGTTCCAACTCATTATGCCTGATTTAATAATATTCTCCACAGCCATTCCTCCCAAACCGGCTAACAATAAAAGGCTACTAATTCCACTGCCTCGCTCTCCAGCATAAATCTTACCCGAACCCGGTAAAATTGCCGAAAACAGTCCGGCAAGTACTTGTGATTTTGGATTGAAATCAATCATTTCACGTGCATAAGCCTGCAAGGTGCTATGTTGCTTTTCGTACAGCGGTTGGGTAGCCAGTTGCCGTGAAATCAACTGCTCAGCCAGATTCGGGGATCTGAGCAACAAATGCGAAGCAGCAACTTGCAGATTTTTCAGTTCCCGTTCAGTTGTCGATGCCCCGGGTATTTTGGTTAAATCATTCAAGGCTAGCTGGCTTCTACCCAGATACAGTAATCCCCACGACCGGTATAATTGAGCCTGGGTATAAAAAGCAGAGGCTCGACTTACCCCTGAGAATTGACTGATACTCTGGTCAACCAATTGCAGTTGAAGGTTAGCCCAGGCTCGATAAAAAGTAAGTGAATCGCTCTGCTGCCGGCTCTGCTGGTCAAACATTCCATCCGGTAGGTCTATATCAGTCTGATAATCGTTTTGAGAAATCAGATGGGCGACAAAACCCATGTCGTATTGCTGGGCCTGGATCCTGGGAAACAAGCTGAGAAATACAAAGAATAGGAGATTGAAGCGTATCATTTTTTCAGATCAAGCTGGTAATACTGAATGTCTTCTCTTATCTTGTTAATCTGGGTATCTACTTCCCATGGAGGGGTATCGTATAGGGCCAACCGGTTGCAGCGACTGATGCGATCAGCGGTAAAAACTAAACCGCGAATGAGGCCATATTCCTGAAAAAGGCTTTTGCTGAAAGAAGAGCAACTTGGCGAATGGATACAGGTATTGTGAAGTTGTGGGGAAATGATTCCCTGATATATATACATCAGGCTGCCCAATGCAAGCGTGACTGGATTCCACCTGACAACAGCCGAAGGGTGGTCGGCCAATAAAAAGCGCAGCGATTGTTGGTGCTGATGCTCAGTATGGTGCTCAAGTGTGTTTCTATGCTCGATGATGAGTTGATCGTCAGAAAGGGTGGTCTGACCCCTAGTTTGAACCGGCTGGAAAACCATCAAGATCAGGGCGATTGCCGCGCTATTTAATAACCGTTGCATGCTCGGGGATTTCAAAATTGAATTTTGTCTGATCACAACTGGCTCCATAGAGGTGATTGCTGTATTGCATCCGCTTGATCAGTGAATCCCCAGTGGGCAGGTAGATTATTTCAGTGATCATGGTTGGTACCTGACTGTCGTAAAGCTTGATAAAATCATCGAAATAGACAGAAAGCACCTTTTCCCCTTCAGTGTCGGTGTAGGCTGCATGAATGGGTAAAAGTTCTTCATGAACCATCTCGATCTGATCTACCTGGCTAAGCAAATGAACCGGAGCTTGCCAGGTGGTAATAAAATAGGCTTCTTCCTGACGGCTGTTAATAATTGAAAACCCCATATCCTGTAAACCCAGGTCGTACGTTTGGTTGGTCAGGAAGTGGTATAAATTATTATTTCTTGAGGTCAACATTTCGTTTGCAATGGCCACCACCTTATTTTGCTTGGGGTGAAAGATCCGGGCCTCTCCTAAGGGATTGCTGATGAACACAAATTCTTCGGGTGTCTGATTATACATAATGACCCTACCGGATGGGAACTCAAAAAAGAGATCTGCTTCTCCACGAAGCACTTTTCCTTGTTGTAAACTCTCGGTTTGCAGATGGGTGGAGACCCGTCGCTTGTTTTGGGCCTGCATGGATCCACTGAAAAGAAATAGCACGGCTATTGATGATAGTATTACTGCTGTTCGGATCAAAGTATTACGGGCTTAATGTGTCAAGTTCATTGAATTGTTCGTGAGTAATAAAACTAAGCGGAATCTCAGGATAAGCTGCTCGACCAGACTGACTATCTTCGAGCAGTTTGATGAAAACCAAGCCAGATGTCGATTTTCGCAAGCTCACTTTGTATAGCTGATTTATTGGGATTTGGATCATCCTGAACTCTCTGATGAGCGGGAACAGGTGATAAAATTTTATGATCCACTGTTCGTCGTTGACCTCAATTTGAAAATAATGGATTCTCAGAATGAGCGTCAGCAGCAGGCTGACCAGGAAATACCCCCCGGCTACAAATAATATCCAGGGCATCTTCCAGTCCAACAGGAGATAGCCAACTACAATCAGGATGAGTACCATCAGTGGAATTCGTATCAATCCGAATTTCGCATACTTAATGGCTTTGTGGTTGTTAATGGTGTGCGTCATGACTTACTTTTTCTTCTGGCTCTTTCAAGATTAACCAATTCCAATTCTCGACTCGTTTGGCCGGCCATGGCGGTATTCTCCTCGGCTCGTCTGATTAGATAAGGCAATACATGTTTTACAGGTCCATAAGGTAAATATTTAGCGACATTAAAACCACTTTTAGCCAAATTGAAGCTGATATTATCACTCATTCCGTATAGCTGTGAAAACCAGATTCGATCGTCGTCTTTTTGCAATCCTTTTTCTTCGATGAGCTCAGTCAGCAACTGATTTGAGTATTCGTTATGGGTGCCATTGAATACCGAGATTCGTTCAATATGCTTGATTGTAAACCGAAGACCCTCATTGTACAGGTGGTCTGTGGCTGCTTTGTTTGGATTGATTGGATCAGTATAGCCCATTTTTTCAGCCCGTTCCCGTTCTTTTTCCATATAGGCACCCCGAACGAATTTGATACCCATGTAATAATGGCCTTTGACAGCGCGATCGAAGGCCTCTTTAAGGTAGACCAGGCGATCGGTTCGGTACATTTGTAAGGTGTTGAATACGATAGCTTTTTCCTGATTATATTTGGCCATCATGTCTTCACAAACCTCATCGATGAAAGCTTGATACCATGAATCTTCGGCATCTATAAGAATAGGAATGTTGTGCTCATAGGCGGTAGCACAAAGTAGATCAACCCGATCTCTGAATTTGTCAGCCTCTTCCTGCAAGGCCTGATTGACCTCACTTCCATTGCTCATTTGTTCTAATACATTGGCTTTGGTAAATGCTGTGGGTTTGAACACAGCAAATGGGATATTTTGATCAGAGCCAGCATGTCGAATGGTTGCCAATGTCTCATCAAGTGCAGCAGCGATATCTTCATCACTTTCTTTTCCTTCAACAGAGTAGTCAAGAATAGCTTTCACACCAAATCCATCCAGTTTTCGAATAGTTTTAATCGATTCATCAATAGTTTCCCCACCACAAAAATGTGCATATATGGTTGGTTTGATCGCCCATGAAACCGGGATCCTAATGGCAAGCGCAACTTGGGTGAGTACTTTACTAATTTTTACCAGGGCTGAAGATCCGACTAAACGAAACAACCAATAGGCTTTTCTCAAATCAGCATTGCTTTTATAGGCAAAGGCGATTTGGGTATTGTCAAAATGAGGCATGTATGAATTCTTTTGTCCACAAATTTAGCGGATTATTTCTTTACCTTTATGCCTGTTTTTGAATATACCTAGTAAAGTGAATAACAGCATCTATTATACAGAAGGGATTAGTTTGTCATCAGACGTTGCAGCTGATCTTTTTGATATTTCTGTCGACTATCCAAGAGATAAGATATTTCTGATCCAGGAAGAAAACACCCGGGCCAAATGCCGTGAACGCTTGCATCTATTGCCCGATATACCTGAGAGCAATGTAATAACCCTTAAGCCAGGAGAAGAGAATAAAAGTCTTGCCCAGGTTCAGGAAATCTGGCAATTTTTGGGGGAGCTTAAGGCCGATCGCAAATCACTGATCGTCAATGTTGGTGGTGGAATGCTAACGGATCTGGCCGGATTTGCCGCCACAACTTTCAAACGCGGTCTATCTTTCATTAATATCCCCACTACTTTGCTGGCTATGGTTGACGCCAGTGTTGGCGGAAAAACGGGTATAAATTACCGGGGACTGAAGAATGAGATTGGCACCATCGAACAACCACTGCATGTTTTTCTGTCAACCGATTTCCTTGATACACTTGATGACGTAAATTACAAATCAGGCTTCGCTGAGATGCTTAAAGCGGCATTAATCAAGGATGTAGGTTTGTGGAATGAGCTTAAAACTTTTGACTTGGACATACGCGATGGTAAAGCGCTGACACCTCTGCTGTGGAAGGCTGTGATGGTGAAGAAAGAAATAGTGGATCTAGATCCTAAGGAACTGAGTATTCGCAAAGCCTTAAATTTTGGACACACCGTGGGCCACGCATTTGAGAGTCTTGCGCTTAGTCACCAACGGCAACTCATGCATGGCTTTGCAGTGGCTTATGGGATGTTGATTGAATCAAGACTGTCTATTGATTTTACTGGTTTGACGAAAATAGAATATGATGACATCCGTGAGGTGATCATCAAAGACTTTGGTATGCCACCCATTGAATTCGTGCAGCCGAAAGCCCTGATCGAACTGATGAGATTCGACAAGAAAAACGAAATGAATAACATCAATTTCACCCTTCTAAAAGAGATCGGAACTGTCAGTATCAATAACTTTATTGATGAAGATTACATCTTTGATGCACTGAAATTCTAGCGAACTTTTCCGAATTCAAGGGTGCGCAAATCAGCATCGAACCAATTATGCAGCAGCAAAAGCAGGTCTTGGTAGTCACCTGGCTCAATGCGTTTCTTATTGATTGATAGGTGTCGCATAATCTCCACTTTGCCTTCGCTCACAGTATGTCTAATGGCTACACGTCCCAGCGCATTTTCTTCTTTTAAATCGGCCGAGGGTCCTTGGAAGTAGTAATTATTCGGAAGGTTGATCACGATTCGTTGCAATTCACGCAATTCACCCGGAAGCTCCAGGACCGATTGTCTTGATCCCAGAGAATAATCAAGATTCCAACCCTCGATCCCACCTGATCCCATAGGCACATCCATTGTGAAATGTCCGAGTTGGTGAGGGCGAAGGGCCTTTTCATAGAAATACCGGATTAAACTTCCATTCGGATTTAACAACTCAATGCGCGAGCCAGTCGATTCATAAAAGGTATCCGCTAAAGTTGGATCGAGTCGCAAGCCCAGGTAGGGGTTAATGATTCCGATGTAATTTCCGTCTAATTGACCTTTCAGTTCACCATTTGACAATAGATTAATGCTGCCATCCCAGCTAAACTGCACTTGTTCAGCATCCTTGTAACTGGCATTAACCTGACCATAACCCATTTCAAAAGGGACCAGGTAATGATCGGTATACAGATTTGCCATGTCAACGGTAGTCTGCTGACTTGGGTTGAGGTAGTAATTCTTCCCCTCAAAGGGTACTTTGACCAATGAGACTGGGAATAAATCCAGATTACCCGGTAATGGACCTGTGCCTTCATTCTCGACAAGTGCAGCTGGTATGGTAGCCACTGGAGTAGCTTTCCATCCTAAGCTTCTGATCATGGCTGTCAGCAATATGCACTGCTCAGCCTGGGTTCCATACCCCGATTCCCACACCTCAGCAGCTGTACGCAATTGATAGCCGGTCAGGCGAGTGGGCAGCTCGATAAGCTCAATCTCAGCGTGTATCCATTGCTGCAAACTCCCCAATCGAGTTAGATTTTTGGTGTGACCTGCTATGATATCACCAATATGCTCACGCATGGGTACCGTGGTTTCAAAGGTGAATTCATTGAATAAAGGAAATAAACTGTCACTAGAGCTAAAGATCAGTCGGCCCAGCAGTGGATCAATTATCGGGCTGTTTGGCTCCATCCTGTAGCTATTCGTTTGACCAAATTTCCAGGTGTAGGTTCTATCGTCACCTTTTTTTCTGATTTTGGGTTCCTGGTCACTAAATAGCGTGTAATGACTCAGGGGCTCATCTTTTGGCAGCTTAACAGATAATGTATTTTTGAGAACAGGAAAGGCCTGGCGGATGGTTTCGTGTCCCATTAAAGCAGGTTGGCCGTCGGTACTGGTAAACAGGCTGTAATCTATTCGGAAGATTGAATTTATTGGTGGTTCAATGGCATCGAACAGGGCTTGCTCCTGAATGGATGAGAAAATGCCCTTGTTGATCAAATCTGGACTTTTAGCGGCTGGAGGTGGAGATAGAAGTTGCTTTTCCTTTTCCGGCTCGGTGATACTGGTTTCATGAATGACCAGCGAATCGAATGTGCTGTTAAAACTCAGCAGGTGTTGCCATACTTCCTGGGCAATCATCCCATCATGCTGAATCCGTATTTCCTGAGTCACCCTTTTTTCGAATGATCCTTCGCTATGTTTGATGAATTGTCTATCTAATTCTGTGATAACAGCTTGAAAGTGTGCGAAATCTTCGAGTTTGGGTTTGGGTTGACAAGCTACCACAAATACAAGTGCGATAAAAATGAAGGGTTTGATTTTCATTTTATTAAGTCTCTTACGGTTAACTAATGATTGTTTCTTTTCTCTTTAAAAAAGCGGGTGAGCAGGTCCGCAGCTTCATTTGCCAACAGCCCCCGCTCAATTTTTGTTTTTGGATGAAGCAATTGATCTGTCAAGAGGGAAAAACCACGCTTCTCATCTGAAGTTGCATAGATAATTCGTGAAATCTGAGTCCAATAAGCAGCACCCGCGCACATCACACAGGGTTCTAAAGTGACATATAAGGTGCAATCTTCAAGGTATTTTCCGCCCAGGGCTTCAGCTGCTGCAGTGAATGCCTGCATTTCGGCATGAGCCGTCACATCATTCAATTGCTCAGTCAGGTTATGCCCGCGAGCTAGTATGCGATCACCAGCCACAATAATGGCTCCAACTGGCACTTCTCCAAGGGCATAAGCCTTTTCGGCTTCAAGCAAGGCCTGCCGCATGAAATAGGCATCTTCCATGGCCGCAAGTTAGGGGTTTTTTCGTACTTTTGCAGCCAGAATTTTAAGATCGAAAATATGTATCGTACACATACTTGCGGAGCCCTGAGACTAGCTGATGAAGGAAAGAATATAACCTTAGCCGGGTGGGTTCAGAAGAGCCGGGATTTAGGTGGAATGACCTTTGTTGATCTTCGCGATCGTTATGGAATCACCCAGGTGGTATTCAATATGGAAGACCAGGCTGAGTTGTGTGAGAAAGCCCGGTCATGGGGTAGGGAGTATGTGGTTCAGGTAGCCGGAACTGTGGCTGAACGAAGCAACAAGAACCCCAGCATGCCAACTGGCGATATTGAAATTCTCGCCCGGGAAGTTGAGGTATTGAACGCTGCTGATGTACCACCTTTTACCATTGAAGATGAATCAGACGGTGGGGATGAGATTAGAATGAAGTACCGCTATCTCGATTTAAGACGCAATCCGCTACAGAAGAATATCAGGCTACGGCATAAAATGGCCAAAGCAGTTAGAGATTATCTTGATGGGCAGGAATTTATTGAGGTTGAAACACCGGTATTAATCAAGTCAACTCCCGAAGGAGCACGTGATTTTGTTGTACCTAGCCGGATGAATGAAGGGCAATTTTATGCCTTGCCCCAGTCTCCTCAAACTTTCAAGCAGTTGTTAATGGTATCGGGTTTTGACCGCTATTTTCAGATTGTGAAATGCTTTCGGGATGAAGACCTGCGGGCCGATCGTCAGCCCGAGTTTACCCAGATTGATTGTGAAATGGCTTTTGTTGAACAGGATGATGTACTGACCACTTTTGAAGGTCTCGCCAGGCACTTGTTTAAAGAAGTAAAAGGCCAGGATGTTGTTACCCCTTTCCTGCGCATGCCTTACGATCAGGCAATACGTGAATACGGAAATGATAAACCTGATATCCGTTTCGAGATGAAAATCCATGAAATGACTGATCTGATAAAAGATTCAGGTTTTGTGGTGTTTGATTCAGCTGAATATGTTGGCGGAATTTGTGCAGAAGGTGCAGCCAGCTATACCCGCAAGCAACTCGATAAACTCACTGACTGGGTGAAACGGCCACAAATAGGGGCCAAAGGCATGATCTACATGCGGGTCAATGAAGACGGTAGTTGTAAATCATCAGTCGATAAATTCTTTGATCAGGAGGCCCTGCAAGGATGGGCTAAGCACTTCAACGCCAAACCAGGTGATGTGATACTGGTACTGGCTGGTGAGAAAAAGCAAACCCTGAGTGGCTTAAGTGAGCTCAGACTGGAAATGGGCCGGCAATTGGGTTTGATGGATCCTGAGGTTTTTGCTCCGCTGTGGGTGGTCGACTTTCCCTTGCTCGAGTGGGATGAAGAGACAGAGCGTTACCACGCTATGCATCACCCATTCACATCACCAAAAGCCAGCGACATGGAGTTGCTCGGAACAGATCCTGGCAAAGTAAGGGCCAATGCTTATGATTTGGTAATCAATGGAGTAGAAATCGGTGGTGGTTCAATCCGGATTCATGATGATCAGCTGCAACAAAAAATGTTCACTGCACTGGGATTCACCCCAGAAGAAGCCCGGGAGCAGTTTGGATTCTTACTTAATGCCTTTAAATACGGAGCTCCCCCACACGGTGGAGTCGCCTTTGGTTTCGACCGCTGGGTCTCACTCTTCGCAGGAGAGGATTCAATAAGAGATGTCATTGCCTTCCCAAAGAATAATTCTGGTAGGGATGTGATGATTGATTCGCCCTCCGATATTGCTAAGGAGCAACTGGACGAACTGGGGATTTCGCTCGCTTAACTCGCGGATTCGTTCACTGCGTTCACTGGTATTTGTTCACTCC
>CAYUGX010000191.1:0-9587 GCA_964444375.1 uncultured Porphyromonadaceae bacterium
AGGGTTTGATCAACCGGATGGAGTATAAGCCCCCGATAGTCTTGTCGAAATAGAAGATTTGACCCCTCTCCAATGGTCAACCTGGGAAGATTCTCAAATCGCTTATCGTCAAGAGCCTCAAATAATTTCTGCGGACCATCCGTTTCTATGAAATACCGGCTAGATACATCAATGCCAAAAGTATGGCGGGATTTTAAGGATTCGTATTCAGTGAGTCGAAACATCTAGGGCAAAGGTATTGTTTATTTCTTACCTTCGTATGGGTGAAATTAGATGAGTCAAAAAAGAATCATATCGCTGGTTACCAATGATCTGGAAGGAGATCAACGGGTTCACAAAACTGCACTTACTTTAGCTAAGGCTGGATACCATATTCGGGTTTTAGGACGTCTTTTACCTGAATCGAAATCCTTGTTAAGACCTTATTCTGTTAAACGCATCCGCATGATCTTTACAAAAGGTCCCTGGTTTTATGCATGTCTTAACTTTCGATTCTTTATTTATCTGTTGATAAAACGATACGATTTGATATTGGCCAATGATCTGGATACCCTTTTGTGTGGATATCTGGCTTCCCGAATCAGGAAAAAAGCCTTGGTCTTTGACAGTCATGAATTTTTTACTCAAGTTCCGGAGCTTATAGAGAGACCAAGGGTTCAATCGATTTGGAAACGAATTGAAGGTCGGATTGTTCCGAAGCTAAATCACATGATGACAGTCAATGAGGAAATCGCAAGCTTATTTGAGCAAACTTATGGCATGCTCCCTCAGGTTGTTATGAACTTGCCCATGGCTAATCATCAAGAAAGCCAGAATATTCGGACAATTGGGAAAATTAAAGGTCCCATTCGCATTCTGTATCAAGGTGCTGTTAATAAAGGACGAGGTCTTGAAGAAATGGTGAATGCCATGAGCCTATTGACTGATCATGAACTTCACATTGTTGGTGGCGGTGATCGATTGGAAGCCCTAAGACTGCAAGTCAGTAAACTTGAATGGAGGAATCGCATCCATCTGCATGGACGATATCCGTTGGATCAACTTAAAAAATTTGTAAAACAAGCAGATTTGGGAATCTCATTGGAAAAGGATCTAGGGCTCAACTATCGTCTGGCGCTTCCAAATAAGCTTTTTGATTATATGCAGGGCGGTTTACCAGTGGTCTGTTCCAATCTACCGGTTATGGCCAGATTGGTTAAAGAAGTGGACTATGGTATAGTTATTGACAACCATGAACCAAATGAGATTGCCTCAGCAATACAACAGATAACTATAGATCCTCAGCAATACTCTACTTGGAGTCGCCATGCCATAGCTGCCAGCTCAAACTATGCCTGGGAACAGCAAGAGGCCAGTTTGTTAGCTGTTTTTGACAACGCCTTAAATGTCAGGCGGTAAGATTCAGAATATTTGTATATTCGTCCGATCATTTTCAAGCCTTGTTTTGTTATGGAAAAAACCGATTTAGCACACCACTTCTCTGCATTCAGAAACAATATTATTGGGCATGACCTAAAGTATACTGGTCCTTACGGTGAGGTAAAGATGGTTTATGCCGATTGGATTGCCAGCGGACGTATCTATCGCCCGATTGAACACCAGTTGTCTCAGGTTATCGGCCCCTGGGTAGCCAATACCCATACTGAAACAAGTGAGTTGGGTACACTCATGACCAAAGCCTATCATTGGGCACATCACCTGATCAAGAAGCATGTGAATGCGGGCGAAAATGATGTTATCATCACTGCAGGTTCAGGTATGACGACAGTAGTTAATAAATTGCAGCGGATATTGGGACTTAGAACCTGCGGGAAAATTTCAGGACATGCCTGTCTGAATGAGAGTGAGAAGCCGGTCATTTTCATAACCCATATGGAGCATCATTCGAATCAAACCAGCTGGTACGAATCAAATGTGGATGTAGTGGTTCTTGAACCAGATGAAAAGCTTCTGGTGAACCAAAATCATTTGAGGGAAAAGCTTGAAGAGTATAAAGACAGAAAACACAAAATTGGGGCTTTTACCTCCTGTTCTAATGTGACGGGAATTGAAACTCCCTATCACGATCTGGCAAAATTGATGCACGAATATAGCGGTCATTGCTTTGTCGATTTCGCAGCATCAGCTCCTTATCTTCCCATAAACATGCACCCAGAAGATCCAATGGAAAAGTTGGATGGAATTTATTTTTCGCCACATAAATTTCTAGGAGGGCCTGGATCGTCTGGCGTGTTGATATTTGATGCCTCTTTGTATAATAGTGAGACCCCTGATAATCCAGGTGGAGGTACAGTTGACTGGACTAATCCTTGGGGGGAGTATAAGTACATTGACGACATTGAATTGAGAGAAGACGGAGGCACACCTGGATTCTTGCAGGCGATGCGTACCGCAATGGCCATCGAGTTAAAAGAAAAGATGGATCCACTGAAAATAAAGGCGCGAGAGGATGAATTGATAGCTATTGCCTTCAGCGAACTTAGAAAGATCCCCAATTTGCGTATCCTGGCCGATAACATTGAGGAACGTATAGGCGTGATCTCATTTTATCTAATAGAAGTGCATTTTAATCTGGTAGTTAAAATATTGAGTGACCGATTTGGTATACAAGTGCGTGGAGGTTGTGCATGTGCAGGAACCTATGGTCATTACTTGCTTGATGTTAGTTATGACGACTCCAAGAATATAACTGATTTGATCAACCACGGCGATTTATCCTTAAAACCAGGTTGGATCAGGGCTTCATTCCACCCAACCATGAGAGACGACGAAGTTTATTTCCTGGCAGATGCAGTGCGGCAGATTCAAGAGAATCACCAGGAATGGAAGAAGGATTATGTGTATAACAATCGAATCAACGAATTTAGACACAAGGATGAGCCTCTCGACAAAACCGTTAAAATAAAAGACTGGTTTAGAATCCCATAACTTTTTCGAAGTCGAAATAGTTATGATTGGGCTCGACCGCATTTAGCTGGCCATTCTCACACCGTAAGGTACGTGCGGGAAATTTTCGAATCATGGCATAGTCATGGGTGGCCATTAAAATAGCCCTCCCGTTTTTGCTGATGTTCATGAGTAATTTCAATAACTCCTCACTGGTTTCAGGATCAAGATTACCCGTAGGCTCATCGGCCAATATAATCTCAGGATCATTCAATAAAGCCCGTGCAATAACCACTCGTTGCTGTTCTCCTCCAGATAATTGATGTGGAAATTTGTCTTCTTTGTAGTTAAGCCCCACGATATCGAGCACTTCTGTAATCCGGTCTTTGATTATCTTACTTTCTTTCCATCCGGTAGCACCTAAAACAAAAGACAGGTTGTTGAATACATCCCGGTCAGGCAAGAGCTGAAAATCCTGGAATACCATCCCGATTTTTCGTCGTAAAAATGGAATCTCATTGTGCTTAATCCCTTCCAGACGATAACCGGCAATTTCTCCACTTCCTTCTTTCAAGGGCAATTCAGCATATAGGGTTTTTAATAAGCTCGATTTTCCACTCCCCACTTTGCCAATCAGAAAAACAAATTCTCCAGGGTGAATCTTGAGTTCGACTTCTGACAAGACCAGATTAAGCTTTTGATAAATCTGGGCATCATAAAGGGTAATGATCGGTTCGCTCATATCGGTGTTTTCAACCTTAACTTGTTAATTTAATCATTTGTAGTCCGGGAAGGAGCCCTGGCATACAGCTTATATTTGCTAATGTAAAAATAAAACTCAAAAAAAGTAGTTATACCCTAGGAAGTAATCAAGTCATTTATGAAGACTAAACAAATAATCACAACCGTGCTATGTTTCTGGGTTCTGGTCGCATTTTTGCCAGCCCAGCAAACTGCCTTTTATTTTGACTCTGATGAAGATCTGAAAGAGGGCGTGGCCTTATTTTATAAGGAAAAATATGGTGCTGCCCAGGATCGGTTCATTCGTTACCTCGATCGAACCTCTGGTAAGGAAGCTACAGCTCGCTCAGATGCTCAGTACTTCGAAGCGATCTGTGCTTTGAGACTAGACCATCGAAATGCCGAGAGCAAGATTGAAAACTTTCTCGAAGCTTTTCCCGAAAGCGTGAAAGCCAACATCGCTAAATTTGAGCTGGGGAACTATCATTTTCAGAAAGAGCGATACCGACGGGCCTTGCGTTGGTATCAAAAAATGGATACCCGTAAGCTACGGCCTGAAGAACTGAATGAATATGTTTTTAAGAATGGTTATTGTGCCTTTGATAACAAAGAGTATGATCGAGCATCAGGCTATTTTCAGCAGTTGATTAATCAAACCGGACCCTATGCAGCCCGGTCTAAGTATTACTATGGCTATGTGCAATACTTGAACAGTAATTATGAAACTGCTCTGTTGCATTTTCTTGATCTCAGGGAGCAACGTGAGTTTAAAGGTGTTGTACCTTACTACATTACGCAGATTTATTATTTGCAAGAGAAATACGATGAAGTGATCGAGTTTGCTCCCGGCCTTCTTCGCCAGGCCAACCAGGATCAGCGAACTGAGATTTCACGAATCATTGGTGATGCCTTTTTCAGGCTAAAGCAATATACCGAATCCATTCCATATCTTGAGCAGTACCGCCGTGGAGTACGGAGGATGAATCGACAGGAACACTATCAACTGGGGTTCGCGTATTACATGAATAAGCAGCTTAATGAAGCTGTGGGGGAATTGGAACAAGTAAAGGATGGAGATGATCCTTTGTCACAGAATTCCAATCACTTATTAGGTGGAATTTTGATTAACCTGGATGATAAATATAAAGCACGAAATGCATTTAGAAAGGCAGCCAATCTTGATTTTGACAAGACCATTCAGGAAGAATCACTTCTAAATTATGCTAAACTGACTTTCGATTTGTCAATCAGCAGCGAAACGTTGCGGGCTTTTGAAGAGTTTCTGAATACCTTTCCTGACTCTGAATACACCAATGAGGTTTATGATTATCTGGTGAAGGTCTTTATGAATACTCGAAATTATAAAGATGCCTTAGTTACATTGGATAAAATCAAAGACAAAAACTCAGATGTGAAGTCAGCCTATCAACGGATTGCCTATTATCGAGGTATTGAGCTTTTTACCAACGGTCGTTTCCAGCAGGCCATTGATCATTTTGAAAAGTCACTGGATTACAGTTGGTTCAATCCGAGTCTTAAGGCACTGTGTCATTATTGGATTGGGGAGACCTGGTACCGAATGAAGGGTTATGATAAGGCCATTCAAGCTTATGATCGTTTTCTGGTCTCTAATCGGGCGTATGATTTACCTGAATACAATATGGCTCACTATAATCTCGGCTATGCCTTCTTTAAGAAGCAAGATTATAAAAAAGCCATGTCGTGGTTCAGGAAGTTGATCAATCGGATTGACGACAGCAACGAAAAATTGATGGCAGACAGCTACAACCGAATTGGCGATTGTTATTACATCGATAGGGCCTACTGGCAGGCAATAGAGAACTATGACAAAGCAGCTGCGCTGAGAACAGACGATGCAGATTATGCTCAATTTCAGAAAGGTTTCACATTGGGCCTGGTTCAGCGACCCAATCGTAAAATTGATGAATTGAATGCCCTCATATCTGATTTTCCGAATTCATCTTATGCCGATGATGCATTGTATGAGATTGGTCGTTCACGCATGGATTTGGGTGAACGCAATGGAGCGATTGATCAGTTTAAAGATTTGATCAGAAAATACCCAAGCAGCTCCTATGTGCGTAAATCATATCTGCAACTAGGGCTGATTTACTACAATTCTGAGCAAAATACACAGGCACTTGAGATGTACCAGAAAATTGTGAGAACCTGGCCCAATACCGCTGAAGCTAAAGATGCATTAGCGGGAATCAAAAATATATATGTCGATCAGAATCGAGTTGAGGAATACTTCAGCTATGTTAAATCTATCGGACAGGGAACCGATGTGTCAGTCATGGAACAAGATAGTCTTAGCTATATTGCCGCTGAGAATGTGTTTATGGAAGGGGATTGTGATCGTGCGAAAGGATATTTTGAGCGCTATATTGATCGTTTTCCGAATGGCCAATTCATTCTGAATGCCCATTATTATAAGGCAGACTGCAATTTTAGATCTGCTGAATATGGAGAGGCTTTGAAAGCATATGAATGGATTCTGTCACGAGGAAATAATGACTTTAGTGAGTTGGCCCTAACCCGAACAGGAGCCATTTATTACCATCAACAAGATTATTATAAATCTCTTGATATCTACAAGCAATTGGCACAAACGGCTGAGCTAAGGGCGAATTTGGTTGATGCCCGATTGGGTGTCTTACGATGCACTTACAAGCTTGAAGATTATCTGGCAGTGATAGATGCAGCCAATACGGTTTTATATACCGATAAGATTGATGACGAGATCATCCGGGAGGCAACCTTTAAATTGGGCAAAGCCTACCTCAAAACCAACAAACCTAATGATGCACTAGATGTGTTTAGCGTCGTTTCCAGGGATGTTAAGAATTTAGAAGGGGCTGAGGCAAAGTACCAGTCAGCCCAGATCTTGTTTGATCAGGGTAACGTGGATAGGGCTGAAAAAGAGGTGCTCGATTTTCTGGATAAGAATACCACCCACCAATACTGGCTTGCCCGAGCGTACATATTGTGGTCTGATATCTACCTGAAGAAAGACGACCTGTTTCAGGCAAAAGCAACCTTGCAAATTCTGGATGAAAACTACGAGAATACCAGCGATGGAATCCGTCAAATGGTGCGTGAACGCATTAGTCATATTGAAGAATTAGAAAACTAGCCTAGCATGAAAACCATCAATAGCATGAATAGAAAACACCTGATCATATTGGCCGGTTTAGTATTGTTTATTCTACCTGCCGGAGTTACAGCACAAGAGGTACTTAGTAAAGAAGTTCAGGTTGTTAAACCCTACACTCCAACCATATCGGATGCTTTCAAGATCCGTTTTGCACCCCGCTTGGATGATACCTTGAAAGTGGAAACCCGATTCAATTATTACATCCAACCGGTAATGGAGCCAATTGATTTCAGGGTGAAAAGCCTTGAATCCATTCCCCTTCGAAAGGAAAGACTACCCGATCTGAAACACTCATTTGTTCGCTTGGGTTTTGGAAATTACTGGACCCCGCTGGCTGAATTGGATATCAATACTACCCGGAATAAAAATTCGAGTCTTGGCGTAAATATGAGCCATATTTCATCACAAGGGAGAATAAAAATCCCCGGTGACACATCCAAGGTATACGCTGGTTATGCCAGGAATGATGTAAAGATGTACGGTCAGCGATTCTTCAACCGTTCGACCCTTTCAGGCGATGTTCACTTCAATGAGCAACATCACTATTTATACGGTTTTAGCACAGATACTTTAGGTAATGGCGCCTTGGTTACGCCAATAGCCGACCGACTATTTACGAAACAAGACATACCCACTCAGATGCATCTGGTTGTTGGCGGTCAATTTCGCTTAAAGGCGGATGAAAGGGGGCGGAAGGGATTTTGGTATCAGTTGGATGGCGGTTATGATTTCTTGCTTGACGCCCAAAAGGAAATGGAGCATAATGGCAATCTTTTATTTCAGTTTTCCCAGCATTTTAAAAGCTGGCAATTCGGTGGAGATATTGGCGCCGACTATGCCTATCGACAGCGCCCAAGTGATTCAATTCATTATGTAATAGCCCGAGCCGATCCCTGGGTTGGATTCCAATGGAATTATATCACCCTTAAGGCAGGTCCGAAACTGGCGATGGATCGAAATGCCAGCAAGTTCTATTTCTACCCGAACGTTTTGATGGAAGTGAATATCACAAACAAGGTGGTTCCGTATTTGGGATTGAACGGATATTATGAAAACAACAATTACTTGAAGATCAGTAAAGAAAATCCCTTTGTGGCAGATGATCTGGATATTTTACCCACAAACCATCGATTCATCGCCCTCGGTGGATTGCGTGGCCGTTTTCTACCCCGTGTCGCTTTTAACCTGTATGTGTCATGGGAGGACGTGGAGAATTGGCATTTCTACGTTCCAGATACCACTGAAGCCTATGATAATCGATACATTGTTGAATACGATGATGGAAGTCTGTTAAGCATGGGTGGGGAAGTTAGTTTACGCCAATCTGAGCGCTTATCAATTATTTTGAAAGGTAACTATTACCGATACACACTTGATAGTTTGCCAGCACCCTGGCACAAACCTCAGTGGGATGCGACGGTCACCACTCGGTATGCCTTTGACGAGAAACTCATGTTGCAGGCCGATGTATATCTTTTAGGGGCACAACAAGTGCCTTCCGTTGACCTTGTGGCTTATGGTGCGACAAAGCAATTGGATGGCCTGATCGATGTGAACCTGAGTGCAGAATACCAGTTTACCCAGGCTTTCTCAGTTTTCGGCCGCATAAATAACATGATATCAGACAATTACTATGTCTGGCAAAACTATCCGATCCAGGGTATCAACTTCCTGGCTGGTCTGACCTGGACCTTCTGACAATAGTAGCTTGAAAATCAATAAGAACGGGCTGGATTTCAGTGTTGATAAATCACTGAAATCCAGCCTTGATTTTTGCGGTCAGACCATTCTTTTTTAGTACTTTTGTTTGATTCAAAAAAGTGGATTTGAAGTTGGTGTAACTTACAGTATATGAGTGAATTAGAAAACAAGACAAACGGGAACGGATATTCAGCTGAAAACATCCAAGTGTTGGAGGGTTTAGAAGCGGTTAGAAAGCGCCCTGCGATGTACATCGGGGATGTTGCTGAGCGGGGATTGCATCACCTGGTTTATGAGGTGGTGGATAATTCGATCGATGAGGCTTTAGCGGGTTTTTGCAATAATATAGAAGTTCGAATTCATCCTGATAATTCGATCACTGTAACGGATGATGGACGTGGAATTCCGGTTGATTGGCATGAAAAGGAAAATAAATCGGCGCTTGAAGTGGTGATGACCGTACTGCATGCAGGGGGTAAATTCGATAAAGATTCGTACAAAGTATCAGGTGGTTTGCATGGTGTTGGTGTATCCTGCGTGAACGCCTTGTCGCATTATCTTCGTGCCGAGATCCATCGGGATGGTGTCATTTATGAACAAGAATATAGCTTTGGAAAATCAAAGGGGCCGGTAAAAGAGATTGGGAAGACAGACAAAACCGGGAGTATTGTGCATTTTAAGCCCGATGACAGCATTTTTACGGTTACAGAGTACAGATACAATACCCTGGCCACACGACTGCGAGAATTGGCCTTTCTGAATAAGAAAATCGGGCTTGTGATCATTGATGAAAGAAACACCAATGATGATGGATCATTCAAATCTGAGCTATTTTATTCTGAAGAAGGTTTGAAAGAGTATGTGGAGTTCTTAGATGAAACAAGGGAGCGGCTGATTGATGATGTCATTTGCATTGAAACTGAGAAAAATGGAGTTCCTGTTGAATTGGCCATGCATTACAATACCTCTTTTAATGAGCACGTCCATTCCTATGTTAATAATATCAACACCATTGAAGGGGGAACACACCTGGTCGGATTCAGGCGGGGACTAACACGTACCCTGAAACGTTATGCTGAAG
>CAYUGX010000192.1:0-9577 GCA_964444375.1 uncultured Porphyromonadaceae bacterium
GCGTAATGTGTATTACTTCCTGCCTTTCCTGCTGGGTATATTGGGAGCCCTGCATCAATACCGGCGAGGCAAGAAAGACTTTTGGGTAATCTTCTTACTCTTTATTTATACCGGAGTTGCCATTGTGGTTTACCTCAACCAATGGCCCAATCAGCCGCGAGAACGAGATTATGCCTTCGCAGGTTCATATTATGCCTATGCGATCTGGGTTGGCCTGGGGGTACTGGGATTAATACGGTTTGTATCAAAGGGTGGCGGCAGATCCAAAGGCACAACCACTTCTCTGATCACAAGCATTGTGCTTGTATTGGCTTCGCTGCTTGTGCCACTGCAAATGGCTTCGCAAAACTGGGATGACCATGACCGGTCGAACCGGTATATGGCACGTGATTTTGCCCACAATTACCTGAATTCGTGTGCACCCAATGCCATCCTGTTTACAAATGGAGACAATGATACCTTCCCATTATGGTATGCCCAGGAGGTGGAGGGCATTCGAACCGATGTCAGGGTAATCTGCTTGCCCTACCTGGCCGCCGACTGGTACATTGAGCAATTAAACCGCCGCTTCTATGACTCAGATCCGGTAAAGATCAGTCTGACACCCGATCAGTATCGAATGGGCAAGCGAGACTATATTCCCATATTTGTGCAGATACAAGATCCTGTTGACCTCACCGCTGCAGTCGAATTTGTGGCTTCAGATAATGAGCAATCGAAAGTGCCACTTCGTGATGGGAGCAAACTCGATTACTTGCCGGCCAATCAATTTATTCTACCCGTTGATTCTGCCAGGGTGGTGAATAACGGAACTGTTCCGCTTGAAGATGCTGGAATGATTGAAGACACTATACATTGGACCCTGAACCGGGGAGGCATTGGAAAGAATGACCTTCTCATTCTCGATATCCTGGCCCAGAATAATTGGGACAGGCCCATATACTTCACCTCTATCATTCATCAGAATATTAATGGATTACAGGATTATTTCAGACTTGAGGGTCTGACCTACCGCTTTGTCCCCATAAAAAACCCTCCAAATACAGCCTATACAGCTAATATCAATACCGACATTCTCTATGACCGCTACATGAATGTGTTTGAGTGGGGTCGTATGGAGGAAGCGAAGACCTGGGTTGATTTTTATACCCAGCGTACCTCGATCATCCTGAGGATTCGCTACAATTACAAACAGCTCGCCGATCGCCTCCGGGAGGAAGGAAAAATTGAACAATCAACAGAAGTACTCGATGAAATTGTCAGAATTATGCCGGGCAAGCAATTCCCGCTGGATGTATTCTCAGTCGGTTTAGCTGAATCATATTACAAAAACGGAGCCATGGCTCAGGCCAATGACCTGCTCAAAGAATATCTGGATACGGTGTATGATGACCTCGCCTATTTCTTAGATATTCAGGATGAAGCCGGTGAGCGATTTGCTCAAGAGGCCAGACGGTCGGTTTCAATTCTCAATGAGATCAGGCGTTTGGTTGACGAATATGGTCAGGCCGTTTTGAGCCAGGAGATTGAAAATCATGTTCAGGAACTCTTGCAGCCCGGCCAATGAAAATACGACTGTTTAAACGCATCCAGATCCGGTTATTCGTAAAACCACCCAAATGGGCACGTCTTTTTTCAGGTCCAACAATCTGGCGTTTAGACCGGCAAAAAAATAAAATCTTCCTCACTTTTGATGATGGCCCGATTCCTGAGTTCACTCCATGGGTGATTGAAACATTGGGGGCCTACCAGGCCAAAGCCACTTTTTTTTGTGTGGGTGAGAACGTCAGAAAGCATCCGGATGTATATCATCAAATCAAAGCTGCCGGACATGGGGTTGGGAACCATTCATACAGCCACCTGAATGGTTTCAGATCGAACATTCGGAAGTATGTGCTGAATGTGTTTAAAGCCCGGAAATACATTGATTCAAAACTGTTCAGACCACCATATGGTCGATTGAGAGGACTGGCTCGGCGCATTCTGAAAACTCGATTCAAAATTGTGATGTGGGATGTTCTGAGTATGGATTACGATCAGACTGTGGAACCGCGCGTTATTGTTAGAAATGTTATCGGGAACACCACCGAGGGATCAATCCTGGTATTTCACGATAACATCAAAGCCAAAACGAACCTGGAATATGCTCTCCCCAGGATATTGGATTATTATTCGAAAAGAGGATTTGAATTTGCTAATTTGCAGGATGAACTTGAAAAACAATAACTGCTTGCCTTATGAATGTATTGGTACTTGGATCAGGCGGACGTGAACATGCACTCTGTTGGAAAATGGCACAGAGTGAATTGCTTGATGAGCTGTTCATCGCACCGGGAAACTCAGGCACGGCTGCACTGGGTAAAAACGTAACTATCAAACCAACTGATTTTTTGGCCCTATCGGATTTTATTCATGACCACCAGATCGATTTGGTCGTGGTGGGTCCTGAAGATCCGCTGGTGCAGGGTATCCATGATTTCATCCGTCAAGATCCTGCCTTGGATCAGGTAAAAGTAATAGGCCCGATGAGTTTTGGCGCCCAGCTCGAAGGCAGCAAGGAGTTTGCCAAGGAGTTTATGAGTAAGTACAACATTCCAACAGCCAAATATGCCAGTTTTACGCAGTTTGAGTTGGCTCAAGGTCAGGACTTCCTCTCCCAAATGGATCCCCCCTTTGTGCTTAAGGCCGACGGTTTAGCAGCCGGTAAAGGGGTGCTCATTATGGATGACCTTGAGGAAGCCAAAACTGAACTGGCTGCCATGTTGGATGGCAAATTTGGTATGGCCTCTGAAAAGGTCGTTATTGAAGAATTTCTGGACGGTGTTGAGTTGTCGGTTTTTGTTCTAACCGATGGTGAGCAGTACAAATTGTTGCCCGAAGCCAAAGATTACAAACGGATTGGGGAGGGAGACACCGGTTTAAATACCGGTGGAATGGGAGCTGTTTCACCCGTACCGTTTGCCGATGAGGAATTCATGAAGAAGGTAATCGACCGGATTGTAGAACCGACCATTGGTGGATTGAAAACCGAGGGCATTCCTTACCAGGGATTCATTTTTTTCGGTCTCATCAATGTGAAAGGCGATCCCTTTGTGATTGAATACAACGTGAGAATGGGTGATCCCGAAGCAGAGGTAGTTATTCCCCGCATTGAATCCGATCTGTTAGATCTGTTTAACAAGATGGGTACGCCCGAGTTTGACACAAGCCCTGTTGATTTTTATCCCCAGGCAGCAACAACCGTCATGATGGTCTCAGGGGGATATCCGGGAGGCTATGAAAAAGGGAAAGAAATCGTTGGTATTGAAGCCGTTGGCGATTCAATTGTGTTTCATGCCGGGGCTTCACTCGACAACGATACAGTTAGAACATCCGGAGGACGGGTGTTGGCCGTGACTGCACTTGCAGACGATTGGAAACAAGCCCTTGAGCGAAGTTATGCGAATGTGGCCAAGATTCAATTCGATGGTCACTATTACCGCAAGGATATTGGTTTTGATCTATAGTTGATCTGATGTTCGGAGCATTCAAATCTCAGCAGGTCGGTATGCAACTGATGCTCCCAGTATTGGGTTTTATACCTTTTATTCTCTTTTTAGTTAGCGGCCAGCAAAATATGCTGCCGGTCCATAATATGCAGGGTGCACTGTATGAGTATTTTGCTCAGCGTATTCTCGCAAATTCTGCATGGATGCTGATTGGCTCCTGGATCGTATTGGTCTCACTGGCTTATATCCTGTATTGGATAAATATTCGATTTGACTTGCTCGGGCAACGAACTGTGCTGCTCTCTTATCTCTTTCTGTTTTTTACCACTGTCCCACTGATAAACCTGTATCTCTTCCCTGCCGGATTGAGTCTCTTATGTGTGGTGGTTGGATTGGTTTTCATTTTCTCGTTGTATAAAAAGAAAAATCCCCTACCGGATATTTTCAATGCCGGACTCTTCTGCGGAATGGCCGTATTGTGCTATCCACCGACCCTTTTTTATATTGTGGTTTTTGTTATGGCGATTGCCTGGCTCAAGCAAGCCCGAGTTAGGGATTTCATGGCCTTGATTATTGGATTGGTGACACCTGTTTGGATAGCTGTAGGCATTTTATTGCTGTGGGGTGATTGGCCCTATTCCTGGGCTGGTTTTGTACAATGGTTTGAAATACGAACAAGCTGGCCACCAGAGATACCAGGTAATTCAACATTGCAATTGATTTGGCTGGTTTTCATTTTACTAACGTTTCCCATGGTTGCAGTCATGGCACGAAGTCGAAAAGACCTGGGGCGTCGAATCATTAGTATTCTGTCCCATTTCAGCTGGTTGTCGGTGGCCCTCTTTTTGTTGTTTGAAAATGTATCATTTGAGATCTGGTCTTTTATGGCCTTGCATTTATCGGTTCTCTATAGTATGGCTATACTGAATAGTCGACGATCCTGGTTGTCGAACTTGCTGTTCTTGTCATTCTTCGTCTTTCTTATTGTTTTTCAACTGGATATCATTTTGTAATGTGGGATATATCGAAACCGAGTCTGGGGCTGTATGGTATAAATGATCGTAATGACCTTGATTTTCCTGAAGAATCGCATGATCATGGCTTGGTCTTAATGGATCAAGGTAAGATTGTTCATGCGGTACAATTAGAACGCTATACCGGTAGAAAGCATGATCATCGCATGAAAGACCATCTGATTGCCTTATTGAAAGACTTCGGTCTGCAGAAGTGGGATTTCGACCTGGTCTTTAGCAACAATGTACTGGGGCAGTCGATGATCACGCGTGATGGAAGAATCAGGGTAGAAGGCCCCCCTACCAGCGATCTGGCCAATAAAATGGTAGCGGCACATTCATGGTGGTTTGATCATCGGCGAGAAGCCTGGCTGGTCAACCATGAGTTGGCCCATATCTTTTCAGCGGCCCCTTTTTATCAGGATATCCTCACCGATACCCTATTGGTTCATTTTGATGGCGGTGCAAGTGTGTCTAATTTCTCTGCATTCCGGTATCAGAATGGTGAGCTTGAATTGCTGGCTGCCGATTGGGAGCTCAAGTATCTATCTGCCTTGTTTAATGCCAATGCCCTGAGTTTTGGAATCATCGGAGCACAAAAGGCCGAACAATTGGCTGTTCCGGGAAAACTCATGGGTTTGGCTGCTTACGGTCAATACCGCAAAGAGCTTGAAGAGTGGTTGATCAAGCATGCCTACTTTGCCGATCACTGGGCCAGCAAGCAAGCGATTCGTGAAGCTGCAAGAAATGAACTGGGTTATCCCTTGCAAGAGCTTCACTCTGAAGATCCACTTTGTCAGGATATTGTATCCACCATGCATGAGATCTTTATCCGTGAAACCATGGGTCGGATTCAAAGCTTGGCCAGGCAACACAAGCTCAAACGCCTGGTTTTTACCGGGGGTTCAGCCTTGAATATTGTACTCAACGCTCGTCTGAGCCGGTCGGGCTTGTTTGACGAAGTGCTGATCCCTCCCTGCACGAACGACAGTGGTCTGGCGCTGGGCGCTGCAGCTCATCTTGAATGGCTTAAGCATGGAATGCTGATATCCCATAGCCCATTTCAGGATGATTCAATGGGCAAGGCCAATCCGTCTGAGGCGACGCACTACACCGTTGAAGAAGTGGCTGATGTACTCGTACAGGGCAAGATCATTGGCCTGTGTACCGGAAAAGGGGAGCTTGGACCTCGTGCACTGGGCCATCGATCAATACTCTGCCGGGCAGATGATCCGGCTCTTTCAAAACGGTTAAGCATGGATGTGAAAGGCAGAGAATGGTACCGCCCAGTGGCGCCACTGATGAAAAAAGAGCGGGTTTCCTATTATACTGGTGAACAGGATTTTTCAACACTTGGACGATTTATGCTTGACGAATTTGTTGTCTTGCCGGATAAAAGATCATCCATTGCAGGTGCGGTTCATGTAGATGGTACAGCCAGGATTCAGTTTATTGAAAACGATCATGATCATCCGTTTTTATGGAAAGTGCTGACCCAGCTTGAAAAGCAGTATGGGATCAATTGTCTGATCAATACTTCGTTTAACGTGAGAGGTAAACCTATAGTAGGCAGTGCTGAGGAGGCTATCAAACAAGGTGAATTAATGGGTCTTGACAGGGTAGTTATTCAATGATATTGGCGTCTTCTGATTCCTCAGTAAAACTATCAAATACACGGTCTTTGCCTTTAACCTTATCCAGAAATCGCCAAAATCTTTTGTCTTTAACCTGCATGTCTTTCACCGAGCGCTTCAGTTTCTTATCCTGGTTAATTTCCTTCTGGATGAATTCTTTGCATACGGTATCCAGGTGAGACAAGCTGACGATCAGATCGGCGGTCCAGAGTTCATATTTCTTCTTCAGCACTTTATCGGTGGCTACTGAATCGCTGTTCAGATAGTCAGGTAGAATATCCAGCATGAATTCTTCGAAACTTCTCCGGTGCTTTTTATCGAGATCTGCAATCTCAATATAGGCCTTATCCGTTAGGGGAATTTTACCCTTAAGTTTCAAAATATCAAGAACTTCGATGTTGACTTGAATGATTTCAAGAAGTTCTCGGATCAGTTCAATATTCTCTTTCAGATTTCTACCGATGGCTTTTCTCTGTTCCATGTCATAAAGGTAGGAAAAGCAATGGATCTGTTTTTATAGCGGAATATTTCCGTGCTTTTTCGGCGGATTTGAATGGTTTTTATTCCGGGTCATTTCTAAGGCACTTATCAATTTCTTTCGAGTATCTCTAGGGTAAATAATTTCGTCAATATAGCCCAACTCGGCTGCCCTGAAAGGATTAGCGAAGTTTTCTTTATATTCAGAGACAGCTGCAGCTTTGCCATCATCATCCAGATCACGGTACAGGATATTGACTGCCCCATCGGGTCCCATAACCGCAATTTCACCGGTGGGATATGCATAGTTCACGTCGGCACCAATGTGTTTACTTGACATCACATCATAGGCTCCACCATAGGCTTTTCGAGTGATCAGGGTGATCTTCGGCACGGTCGCTTCAGAAAAGGCATACAATAGCTTTGCTCCATGCTTGATGATCCCACCTAATTCCTGGTTAGTTCCGGGTAAGAAACCGGGTACATCGACCAAGGTGACCAATGGGATATTGAATGCATCACAGAAGCGGACAAAACGAGCCGCCTTTACCGAAGAGTTGATATCAAGGCAACCCGCCAGAAATGCGGGCTGATTTGCTACAATGCCCACTGAGTTTCCGTCGAGTCGGCCAAAGCCAACGATCATATTCTTGGCGTAGTGGGGCTGCACTTCAAAGAAATTGTGATTGTCGACAACTGCCTCAATGATCTCTTTCATGTCGTAAGGCTTGTTCGGATCATCAGGGACAAGATCCTGAAGCTTTTCCTCTTGACGATTGGGATCGTCATCGGTTATTTTGACGGGTGGATCTTCCAGATTATTTGATGGAATAAATGAGATCAACTCCCGAACCATCATCATGCTTTGTTCGTCATCGTTGGCTGCAAAATGGGCAACACCACTGTCAGCATTGTGTGTCATTGCACCACCCAAAGCTTCTTTAGTCACTTCTTCGTGGGTCACTGTTTTAATCACATCGGGTCCGGTGACAAACATATAAGATGATTCCTTCACCATGAAGATGAAGTCGGTTAGTGCCGGTGAATAAACCGCTCCACCTGCACAGGGTCCTAAAATGGCTGATATCTGTGGGACGACACCACTGGCTCTTACGTTGCGATAGAAAATGTCAGCATAGCCTGCGAGGGATCGTACTCCTTCCTGGATGCGGGCTCCACCTGAATCATTTAATCCGATGACAGGTGCACCCATTTTCATGGCCAGATCCATGATTTTAACCACCTTATCGGCATTTGAACGGCTCATTGTGCCTCCAAAAACAGTAAAATCCTGAGCAAAGACGTAAACAATCCGGCCGTCTATTTTACCATATCCTGTCACCATCCCATCACCAGGAATTTTCTTTTTTTCCATACCAAAGTCCTTGGTCTGGTGCATGACCAGCTTGTCGATTTCAACGAAACTGCCAGGATCTACCAGATCCTCAATGCGTTCACGTGCGGTTTTTTTGCCAGCATTATGCTGTTTGTCAATTCGTTGTTGCCCGCCACCCAATTCAGCGGCTTGATTTTGGTCTTCGAGTTTTTTGAATTTATCCTGTAATGCCATGTTTCAGTTTAATCTAAGGTTACCATAACTTGTCCGCCATCAACCGTATCGCCATCTTGAACAAATACATCTTTGACAGTTCCATCTTTTCCGGCTTTGTATTCGCTTTCCATTTTCATGGCCGAGACGATCACCAGGGTTTCTCCCTGACTAACTTCCTGGCCTGGTTTGGCAAGCACTTTAACGATTTTGCCGGGCATTGGCACTGTGATCTGACTGTCGCCTCCAGCTGCATCATCTCCCTGACGGGACCTGAGGTACTTGAGGGCGGCGTCAACAATCTGAATTTCATACTGTGTATAGATGGTGTTTACGATGTATTTTTTCGGATCATCACCGACAATGGTTTCAATGTTGAATGATTTCCCATTGAACAATACCGAATATACCCCTTTTTCTACCATCAAAACGTCAAGATCGTACTTTCGTCCGTCAACCGTGAATAGAAAGTGGTTCCCTTCCTGTTCAAGTAATTCGACTTGGGCTTCTCTGTTTTCTTGTGTTATATCTACTTGCATGATCAGGGCTTTAATAACGGTTCATACTGGTTTTTTTCCCGCATTGTTTCCAATTGGATTTTCCATTTGATTGAGCGGGTGTAGGCTTCGTTTGCCCGATGCGCTTGTGATAGTCGAGGTAGGCCACAATAGCTGATAAATCCTGACACTGGATGTCGCAGGCTCTTTGTTCAAAAAGAAACCGATCATTTTTTTCAATGAAACCTGTGTCGTATTTTCCGATCACAAAGTCGGGTGTTTCCATGATCCTTTCCAGAAACTTGATGGATGTTTTGACCCCGGTTATCTTATATTCATAAAGCGCTCTGCGCATCCGTTGGATGGCTTCGGTTCGATCTTTGCCCCAGACGATGAGTTTTGAGATCATCGGATCGTAGTATATGGGTATTTCAAATCCTTCATACACATATCCATCCTGTCTTACCCCAGTGCCAAGCGGTTCAGTGAGGTGTTGAATTTTTCCCGGACTGGGCATGAAGTTGTTTTCTGGGTCTTCAGCGTAAATCCGGCATTCGATGGCATGGCCGCGTTGACTCACCTCTTCTTGTTTGATCGTCAAAGCTTGTCCCTGGGCAATCCGGATTTGTTCTTTTACCAGATCAATACCGATAACACGTTCTGTGATGGGATGCTCAACCTGCAGGCGTGTGTTCATTTCGAGAAAGTAATAATTCAGGTCATTATCGACCAAAAATTCAATCGTACCGGCACCCTCATAATTGACTGATTTTGCTGCAGCTACTGCGTGTTTTCCCATCTCTTCACGAACAGCCGGAGTCATTAATGGAGATGGGGTTTCTTCAACGACTTTTTGATGTCGCCGTTGTACCGAACACTCTCTTTCACACAAGTGAACCACATTTCCATGCTGGTCTGC
>CAYUGX010000193.1:0-791 GCA_964444375.1 uncultured Porphyromonadaceae bacterium
ATGTAAAATTGAAGTTGTTTTCAGCTCAGCTGGACGGTCAGGTCCTAATCACAAAAAAATTGCGGTCCTGACTAATGCACAACCCAACCGCGTAGAACTCTCCATCTCTGCTGAAGTTTTTGTACCTGAGAAAAAATAGTTAACACTGAAACGAAATTATGCATATGATAGCCCTAATTCTTTTTCAACAGAACGGTCAGGGAGCAACCGGAAACCCAATGTCATCCCTTATTTTTTTCGCCGCCATTATATTAATCTTTTATTTCTTCATGATTCGACCACAGATGAAGAAGCAGAAAGATTTGAAACAGTACCGCGAGGCGCTGAAGAAAGGCGACAAAGTAATTACTGCTGGTGGAGTCTATGGAAAAATTTCTGAAGTAAAAGACACTACCGTATTGGTTGAAATTGCTCCCGATATTCGGGTCAAAGTCGACAAAGGTTCCATTGTGAGAAATGCGCAGGACGCATCAGAATCTCAACAAAAGAAATAAAGAACAGGTTCCTTAGGGAACCTTTTTTTTATGGCTGAGCAAGTCAATTCAATAGTAAAAAACCTGCTTGACCACCTTCGTTTTGAGGGTCGGTGGATTGTCTTTTTAGTCTTTGTGGGTATTGCCTCTTTCTTTTGGATTCTACGGGTGATGGAGAAAACGTACAGCACTGAAATCAATCAGGCCCTGGAATTTACCGATATCCCAGATGATCGAACTATTGTCAGTGATCTGCCAGACAAACTGACTCTTCAGATAGAAGGCCCGGGTGCTTCTATATTGCGAAACAACTGGAAT
>CAYUGX010000193.1:806-9539 GCA_964444375.1 uncultured Porphyromonadaceae bacterium
AGACAGGTGTTTCGTACCCAGTTAAATCAAACTAATCTCGATGAATGGTCGATTTCAAGTAATCAGCTAAAAAGTCGAATCAATTCTCAGCTCACTAATTTAGTGGTAACCGGTATACAGCCCGACTCTCTGAGTTTTAAACTGTCATCTGCTGCATCACGCCGAGTACCTGTCATGCCCAATATTGTTTTTGAGTTAGAGAAACAATTCATGATCCGAGATAAAATTCAAGTTGAACCCGATACCATTGAGTTGTCTGGACCAGCAGCGATTTTAGACACACTTCAGGGCATATACACCACCAGTCTTCGATTCAGAAAACTCGATCACACAGTCAGGAGAAATCTTGCACTTGACATTCCGGATCAGCTGAGTTCTCCGGTGAAACGAGTGTCTATTGAAATTCCAATAGAACAGTTTACCGAGAAAATCATAGAAATTCCAATCACGGCGATACATGTCCCGGATTCATTACAATTAAAAACCTTCCCAGCCTCGGTTGAAACCCGTTTCAGGGTTGTAATCTCAGCTTTCGATCAAATTGACCACACAGATTTTCGCATAGTGGTAGATTACAACGATATTGAAACCAGTATATCTCAGAAGTTAAAGCCCAAAATTGAGCTGGCACCAAGTTTGATAGACAATCCAAAGATACAACCCGAATTGGTTGATTACCTGTTGGAACACAAATGATCAAAGTAGGTTTAACTGGAGGCATTGGGAGCGGCAAATCATTCATTGCCCATCTATTTTCACAGCTAGACGTTCCAGTTTTCCACGCAGACAACGAAGCCAAATCCCTTTATAACCAGCCTGATATCAGAAAGAAAATCAGTGCCCTTTTTGGGGAAGACATCTATTTTAACGATCAAATACAAAGCGCATCACTGGCGGCGACAATTTTCAATGATCCAGCTAAACTTGCAGAGGTTAACCGCATTATACATCCGGCCGTTCAGACTAGATTTACCGAATGGTGCGACACTATGTCAGATGCAGCCTATGTGATCCACGAGGCAGCCATATTGTGCGAAACTGGCTTGATCACCAAATTTGATCTGAAGATACTGGTCTCCGCACCCGAAGAATTGCGTCGTCAGCGAGTCATGAGCCGTCCTGGAATGACTGAAGAAGAAGTCAGCAAAAGAATGAGCCAACAATGGCCCGATGAACGAAAAAGAAAACTGGTTGATGTTGAAATTAACAATGACCAGAACCAATTGTTATTACCACAAATCATACACATACATAAAGAAATAATACAACAAACCCATGGGTAAATTTGGAAAATGGATCGGAGGCGGTTTAGGATGGGCCTTTTTAGGCCCGATTGGTGGGTTGCTGGGTTTTGCACTTGGCTCTATGCTGGATGGATCTGATCAAATTGGAAGTAGCCGACCTGGCCGTCAGCCAGGCCGAACAACACAGGCAGATTTCATCAATAGTCTAATTATTCTGGTGGCAGCTACTATGAAAGCAGACGGTAAAGTAGTGCGGTCTGAACTCGACTATGTTAAGGCAAACCTCAGCAGAAGTTTTAGTCCGTCAATGGCAAATGATGCCATTCTAGTTCTCAGAGATATGCTCAAGCAAAATATTCCTGTCGAAGAAGTGAGTCGACAGATCGGTCAATATATGGATTACAGCAGCCGGCTGCAATTGATGCACTTTCTGTTTGGAATCTCAAAAGCCGACGGCCATGTCAGCGAGAGCGAGCTGAAGATGATGGAGCAAATATCGTATTATATGGGCATCAATTCATCAGATTTCAATTCGATAAAATCAACCTTCTACGACGACCCTGATTCGGCCTATGCCGTACTGGAAGTAGAGGCCTCCGCCAGTGACGAAGAGATAAAAAAAGCCTACAGAAAAATGGCCGTGAAATATCATCCCGACAAAGTTGCTTATTTGGGTGATGAGGTAAAAAACAAAGCCAAAGAGAAGTTTCAAAAGCTGAATGAAGCCTACGAAAGGATAAAGAAATCAAGAGGAATGTCGTAAATCATTATATTTGCGCGTAAACGAGCTACTATGGATCTGAAAGATATTATGACCATCTCCGGACAAGCCGGACTATTCAAGATGATCTCCCAGGGTAAAAATGCGATTATTGTGGAAAATTTAAAGACCGGCAAACGCATGCCTGCATATGCCAGTCATCGAATTAGCAGTCTTGAAGACATCGCCATTTTTACTGAAGAAGAAGACCTGCCATTGAAGGAGGTTTTTAAGCGAATGTTCAGCCATCTGGAAGGAAAAGAAGCTGACAACCCAAAAAAAATGACCAATGATGAGTTGAAGTCATTTTTCGAAACTATAATACCTGAATACGATCCCGACCGGGTTTATGTTTCAGATATTAAAAAAGCTATCCAATGGTATAATGAGCTGTTGGGAGAGGGCTTGGTGGACGATGAGGAAGAGAGTGATGGAGGTGATGAAGGGAAAAGTGATGAAGGTGATGTGGGTGAGACAGGTGAGACAGGTGAGACAGGTGAGACAGGTGATGAAGGTGATGCTAGTGATGAGTCTTAGGTTTCTTCCTTTTTAGCTTCGTTCCAATAGACGTCCATTTCCTCTACGGTCATATCTCGCAAGTTTTTTCCTTGTTGTAACGTTTTTTCTTCTAGATAGTTAAATCTGGAAATGAATTTTTGATTGGTACGTTCAAGTGCATTTTCAGGATTTATTCCATACAACCGGGCTGCATTGATTAAAGAGAAGAACAAATCTCCAAACTCAGCTTCTAATTTATCTGTTTGTTGCGTGTCGACTTCTTCTTGTAGTTCAGCAAATTCTTCTTTCACTTTATCCCAAACCTGTTCTTTTTTATCCCAATCAAAACCAATTCCGCGAGCCTTGTCCTGGATCCGATAGGCTTTAATGAGGGCAGGTAAAGACCTGGGAATACCCCCCAAAACACGTTTCTTTTTGCCTTCTTTAAGTTTGAGCTTCTCCCAATTCTGCTCCACTTCCTTTGCATCAGCCACTTCAACATTTCCAAAAATATGCGGGTGACGAAAAATGAGCTTTTCATTGATCTGCTTCAATACATCACCCAAAGTAAAAGCACCTTTTTCTTGTCCGATCTTTGCATAGAACACAATATGCAAGGCCAGGTCTCCCAATTCCTCCCTGATCCCGGGGGCATCACTGCTCACGATAGCATCGGCTAATTCAAAACATTCTTCTATGGTAAGAGTACGTAAACTTTCCCAGGTTTGTACCCGGTCCCAGGGACATTTGGCCCTTAGCTCATCCATTATCTCCAACAGTCGGCCAAATTCAGCCAGGCTTTGTTCGTGCTTCATTCAGATCTAAACTTTACTTTTATAGTTGTACCGGTTTCCAAAGCCCATAGTTCAGCAAGGTTGCCATGAACCTGTGCCAGTTCGAGCAAACCGAGGGAATTAAAAAGGCCAAGTATTTCTCCTGGTTCGGTTTCGAGATAGGCAGTATTGATTGAAGTTATTCGATACTGACTGTGAACCAGTAAGATTTCAAATTTCCGCCCCTGCCCTACCTCATTAAACAGCTGATTTGAAATGTTGGTTATGGCATTACCATACGAATCGAGGTATATGATATGACCCGTAAGGCTTTGTTCCTGAATCACAGGTATCCAGGGTGAATGCTTCAATAATTCTGGTTCTGAGGGACCAAATTCCGTTAAATCCAAGCCATCAGCCAGTACTTTGGCCATAACAGGGAATAAACCCAGCTCAGGAAAACTGGGATAAACTTTATTATTCGAAATGCCCAATACCTTCTTCATTTGGGCAAACACCTCAGGCGTGACTCGCAAGCAGTAGTCAGTCTCAGAACCAAATACCGCATCAGCGGCGGTATTCTCCCAGGCTATTAATCCGCCTTTTCCCATTTTGAGTACCACAGGGTAAACATCCGGTAGGTTGCCCTGATTAACCGAGAAGAGATGAATGGTGTTTTCAGGAAACTCATGCATGACCTGCCTAAGAATAAAGGCACCCTCAAGCACATGAAAAGGTTCAATCTGATCAGCCACCTCAATCAATTGCGCCTGGGGTATTAATCGCAGTAAACGACCCTTGATCATCCCCGAGTAGAAATCGTGTTTACGCCAATCAGTGGTTAAGGTAATACCAACCATCGTTTAAAATTATTACCAAGATATATCGGCAAGTTTCCTTATTTTTGCTTGAGAATAAACCAGGCACTCATCCTTGTTTATCCGCCAAAATTAATGATTCTGAGCCAGTTTTAATGACAGAAAAGACTATATATTTACCTGCAATAGACCCTCTTACTCTTTACGGACCTAACAACCAACTGCTTGATTTACTGCAAAGGAACTTTTCGAAAGTCAAAATCATTGCAAGGGGAGAGCAAATTAAATTGCTTGGCCCGCAAAAAAGCATCAGCCTGGTAGAAGCGGCACTGCAAAGAGTTTTTCAACACATTGAGCGCTTCAACACGATGTCACCTGAACAGTTTGAGGACCTGATCCTGAACGGTGACGAAAATGGAGCCGCGGAGAATCAGACCTTAGAGGACGTATTGGTTTTTGGCCAGCATGGAAAAGCAATTAGGGCCCGAACTTACCACCAGAAATCCATTTTGGAGAAGTATGATGATCATGACTTGATTGTGTCAACTGGTCCGGCCGGTTCTGGGAAAACCTATATTGCAGTAGCCCTGGCCGTTCGAGCCCTACGAAATCGTGAGGTCAAACGAATTATTCTGAGTCGGCCTGCTGTGGAATCGGGTGAACAACTGGGATTCTTGCCGGGAGACTTGAAAGAAAAACTTGATCCATACCTTCAACCCCTGTATGATGCTCTGCTCGACATGATGCCCGCACGTAAACTTCATGATCTGATGGAAGAAAATGTAATTCAGATCGCTCCCCTGGCATTCATGCGAGGCCGAACACTCGAAAACTCGTTCGTGATTTTAGATGAAGCGCAAAATGCTACTATCAACCAGCTTAAGATGTTCTTAACCCGAATGGGTGCACATTCCAAGTTCATGGTTACTGGTGACATCACTCAGGTCGACTTGCCTAAACAGCAAAAGTCAGGACTCATACATGCGTATGAAATGCTAAAAGGAATACCCGGTATTGCCATAGTTGAATTCGACCGTCAAGATATCATCCGGCATCCCCTGGTCGAAAAAATCGTTCAAGCTTATGAGGATGAAGACTGAAGCCCTGTCCTCGCAAAAGCGGGGATCTAAACGAATCAATTATAACTATAGAGAATATGTCAAACGCAATTGTTAAAACTAACTTCAATCTACCCGGACAAAAAAGCTTGTACACGGGTAAGGTGAGAGATGTGTATAATATTAATGATGATTACCTGGTAATGGTGGTATCTGACCGCATCTCGGCTTTCGATGTGGTATTACCGAAGGGTATTCCTTATAAAGGTCAAGTACTGAACCAGATTGCATCGAAATTCCTGGATGCCACAGCCGATATTGTTCAAAACTGGAAGATCAGCACTCCTGATCCAATGGTAACCATTGGCCACCATGTTGACCCGTATCAGGTAGAAATGGTGATCAGGGGATATCTGACCGGTCATGCATGGAGAGAATACAAATCAGGTAAGCGCTCATTGTGTGGTTTGCCTCTCCCGGAGGGCATGAAAGAGAATCAGAAATTTGAAACCCCGATAATAACACCAACCACTAAGGCTCACGAAGGGCATGATGAAGACATCAGTCGTGAAGAAATCATTGCACAGGGACTAGTCGCTGAGGATGAGTATGTAAAACTCGAAGAATACACCCGTCAACTCTTCCAGCGAGGCACCGAGATTGCTCAAGAAATGGGTCTGATCCTGGTTGACACGAAATACGAATTCGGAAAAAAGAACGGAGAAATTTACTTGATCGACGAAATTCATACGCCTGATTCAAGTCGGTATTTCTATGCCAACAGTTATCAGGCCAATTTTGATTCGGGCAACAAGCAGAAACAATTGTCGAAAGAATTTGTACGGCAATGGCTAATTGACCACGATTTCCAGGGAAAAGAAGATCAGCAACTACCCGATATGCCAGACAACTTTATTGAGGAGGTTTCTGAACGCTATATTGAACTATTCGAGCATATTACAGGTGACAAATTTATTCGTGAAGACTTAAGTCAGGTTCAGGAGCGAATCGAGAAAAATGTACTGGGATTCCTTAATCAACTCTAGTGCTTCTTTCAACCATCAGCAAAAAAAGAATCGCATTTTGGATAGGGCCTGTATTGGCCCTGTTCATATTGCTCTTTTTGGATCTTGATCCTGAAAACCGGGCGGTTACTGCCACTCTGGCTGTTGCTGCGCTGATGGCGATCTGGTGGATTACCGAAGCCATTCCACTGCCTGTTACAGCCCTGCTGCCAGTCGTGTTATTCCCGGTATTGGGAATCATGAATGGCAAAGACGTTTCATCTACCTATTTCAATCACATCATTTTTCTTTTTATCGGTGGTTTTCTCGTAGCACTGGCCATGCAAAAATGGGAGCTGCACAAGCGAATTGCTTTACGGATTCTGATGTACACCGGCACCAGTCAGGCACGCATTTTACTGGGATTTATGCTTGCCACTGCTTTTCTGTCAATGTGGATCTCAAACACAGCCACCACCATGATGATGGTGCCGATTCTAATTTCAGTAATATCAGAAATTGAAAAAAACGGCACCGTTACGGGCAAACGACAATACTCAACAGGACTCTTACTGGCTGTTGCTTACAGCGCCTCGATTGGCGGAATGATGACCTTGGTGGGCACTCCTCCAAACCTGTCATTTACACGGATTTATCAGATTATGTTTCCCGAAGCGGCTGAAATTACCTTTGCCGATTGGTTTATTTTTGCCTTTCCTGCCGGATTGATCCTCTTCGTATTTGCCTGGTTGTATCTCTATTTCAGATACCGAAACAAGAATAAGCAAGAACAACTGAGTGGATCACAGATTAAAATGCAATACCAGCAATTGGGCCCCATGAGTGCCGAAGAAAAAATCATCTTCATCGACTTCATTGTTTTAGCTGTGTTGCTGTTATCTCGTTCAGATATACACGTTGGGAAAATGACCATCCCCGGTTGGTCTGGCCTTTTCGGACATCCACAATTCATCAATGATGGCACGATTGCCATGACGCTGGCAATCTTACCCTTCCTTATTCCGTCAAAGAACAAGAAAAAAAGTCGCTTGATGGAATGGAAAAATGCCAAAGAGCTACCCTGGGGAATTGTGTTATTGTTTGGTGGTGGATTTGCACTTGCCGGGGGATACAAAGAATCGGGTTTGTCTATTTGGATAGGCGAACAATTGAATTTTGTGGCCAGCTATCATCCGGTCTTCGTGATAGCCACTATTGCCCTACTCATGACCTTTTTGACTGAATTGACGTCAAATACTGCCACCACTGAGATGATTTTGCCGATTCTTGCCGGACTGGCGATCGCAACTGATACCCATCCCTTGCTCTTTATGCTTCCAGCTACCATGTCAGCATCTATGGCATTTATGTTGCCAGTCGCCACTCCACCCAACGCCATCGTATTTGGCACCAACCGAATACGAATCAAAGAAATGGTTCGAACCGGGCTCCTAATGAATCTAATGGGTACCCTGGTCATCACCATGGCAGTGTTTTTTATCGCACGATTGGTTTTTGGTTTTACCGTATAATTTCCAATTTTTCCAAATCGTATTCCTGACCTGGTTTTAATAGATAAAATGGATAGGCCCCGCGAGTTTGATTGACGTAGCCACCTCTATCACGAGAATGGAATTTTCCGTCGTAGACCAGTACGTAATGCTGTCCCAGCACCCTCAACCGTGCACCCTGAACCTCAATGGCGGTGTTTTCATCCAGGCCAATTCCGAGCACACCCGGATATTTTTCCAGTGCTTCAAAAAGATCGAACTGGCGATTTCTCGCCAGCAAATGCTGATCGATGGCTACATTAGTCATAAATCCCAAACCAGTTTCATGATCACCACATAAAATGGTATTCGTCTTAGTGTCACCCCTGAACAGGTATGTCCCCTGAATGGTTGCACCAGCCGAACTGCCCCCGATAACCCCTCCACGTTCTAATACACCTTTGAATGCTTCGTGAGTTTGGGTATTTAGATAGCTGTCAGCGAGACGCCATTGTCTCCCGCCATTGAACCATACTCCACTTGCCTCGAGCAAGGGTGCATAAAAGTCTGGATCATTCGATACTTTCGGATCACGGGTATGTAATACGTTAACACGCTCTATACCATACTTAGCAAAACTACGCTCAAGTCGTTCAAGATAACCTTGCCGTTCCAAACTTCGATCATCACCGGCAGTGGGTACCACAACTATTTTGGCTTCTTGTCCACCGGCTAGCTCAACAAAACGAGCAAATACCGCCGAGTCCCGCAAGGCTCCACCGGCGATAATCAGGTGACCTTTCTCAGGCCCACGAACAGGTTGATCTACCCGGTTGGCCAGTTCAGTTACCGCAAAAGCTAACATCACCGATAAATCTTCTAAGGTCTCAGGCCAGATGGTATTGATGTCGTCCAGTGGATTATGGTAAAACCCTCTTCCTCCACGTGATGAAAAACTCAAACTGGGCACACCCGCCTTCATGAATACGGCGGCATCGCTTCGTGGACGTCCGAGATTGGCTGAATAGGAAGTGGTCAACTGCCTGTGCACATAGCGATTATTAGCCCGTTCAATTGCTGCATAAAGT
>CAYUGX010000194.1:0-9514 GCA_964444375.1 uncultured Porphyromonadaceae bacterium
AAGACCCAAGACCGAAGACTGAAGACCCAAGACCGAAGAAAGATGACTGAAGAACACTGGAAAACCCTGATCGGAGTGATCGAGGGTAAACAATTTGACCATTTACCTACCGGATTTATCATTGATTGTCCGTGGCTGCCGAATTGGGCTGGGATGAAAATTATGGATTATTTTTCAAACGAAGAGTTGTGGTTTCAAGCCCATCTGTCAGCTAGCAAAACCTTTCCTCGTACTATTTTTCTACCCGGTTTCTGGTCTGAATTTGGCATGTGCACTGAGCCTTCTGCATTCGGCGCTCGCTGTATCTTTCCCGAAGATGAATTTCCCCATGCGCATAAAATAATCAACAGCCCTGCCGATATCAATCACCTTACTGTTCCCAAACCAGGCACAGACGGCTTATTGCCATTCATGATCAAACGTCTGACTCACTATCGTTCGGAAATCGAAGAAGCGGGTCAGCAAATCAAGTTCTCGGTATCACGTGGTCCACTAAACATTGCCACCTATTTAATGGGAACCACTGAGTTTTTGATGCTCATGATGAGTGAACCCCAACGCGCCCATCAACTCATCCGTATTATCACCGATTTCCTGCATGAATGGCACGACTATCAGAAAGCCACCCTCGATAGCATCGAGGGCATCATGATGTTGGATGACATCATTGGCTTCATGTCTCGTGATCAATTTGAAGAATTCGGACTCCCCTATTTTAAAGAGCTCTATGATAAATCCGTCTCGGTAAAACTGTTACACAATGATGCTCCCAGCAGAGAATCAGCTCCACTGCTACAAGAAATGGGAGTGAATTTGTTTAATATGGGCATCGATGTCAGCATTCCAGAGCTCAAACAAGTCACAGACAACCGGGTAGCTTTCTTGGGTAATTTACCTCCACGTGATGTTTTGGCTGCAGCTAGTCACGAAGAAGTATTCAAGCAAACCCGTGAGCTGATCCACTCCTTTTCCGATCAAACCGGAATACTCCTTTCTTGTGGAGGAGGCATGCCACCAGGTGTACCAACTGAGAATATTGAAGCTTTTATCCGAGCGGCAGAAAGTGCGTAGCTAAACATAATAATAAGGCATTTGTTTTGCTTTTACTTGAAAAATTGATGTATGGCTGAACAAACTGAGAAAAGAAAAAACAAAATTACCAAAGATGGGCTGATCAATGTATGGAAGCTGTTTGGGTATATCAGACCCTACCGGATGGAATACGTGCTGGGTTTATTCTTTCTATTTGGAGCCAGCTTAGCCAATCTGGCTTTCCCAAAACTTCTGGGTGATCTTGTAAACTCTGGCAATGCTGGTGAACTACAGGAAGACTTGAACACCTTGGTACTTTTACTGGTTATCATACTCATCGTACAAGCCGCCTTCAGTTACTTCAGGACAATTTTATTCGTCAATGTAACCGAGAAATCAATGGCTGATTTGCGGCGTGACACCTACAGCCATTTAATCAAGTTGCCGATGCAGTTCTTTGACAAACACCGGGTAGGTGAGCTAAACAGTCGGATATCTGCTGATGTATCCTTGGTACAGGAAACGCTAACTTCAACGCTGGCTGATTTCATCCGGCAGGTGGTAATTATTTCTGGCGGTATTATTCTTTTGATCATTACCTCACCCAGTCTAACTTTGTTCATGCTGGCAATATTACCAGCTGTTGTTATCCTGGTTTTTATCTTTGGTCGTTTCATTAGGCGATTCTCTAAAGATGCACAAAAAAAGGTTGCTGAATCCAATACCATCGTTGAAGAAACATTGCAGGGAATCAATTCGGTCAAAGGATATACCAATGAATTCTTCGAAATTAAGCGATATGGGGAGAAGATCAAGGAAGTTGCACGGATTGGAATGAAAAGTGGCCGTTACCGAGGAGCCTTTTCTGTATTTCTTATCCTCAGTCTGTTTGGTTCACTTGTTGCTGTCATATGGCGAGGAGCTTTGCTTCTATCTCAGGGACAAATGATGGCTGGTGAATTGTTTAGTTTTGTGATTTACTCGGCATATATTGGAGGTAATATCGGAGGCATGGCTGCGGTTATCACGCGGATGCAGCGATTCATCGGTGCCACAGAAGACCTATTTGAGATTTTTGATGCGGAAGAAGAAGACATTAATGAATTTTTTGGTCAGCCAGAAAATACCAGGCAACAGGGAGCTGAGATCTTATTCGAGGATCTGAGCTTTGCTTATCCTACTCGTTCAGATGAAATGGTTCTGAAATCAATCAACCTGCGCATCCAACCCAACCAAATGATTGCGCTGGTAGGGCCTTCAGGAGCTGGCAAATCTTCCATAGCCAAATTGCTTCTGCAATTGTACCCGGCCACCTCTGGAAATATCCTTTTTGACGGCCAGGATGCGCAGTCAATTGATTTATCTGAATTAAGAAGTTATGTGGCTCTTGTGCCTCAAGACATCTTTCTGTTTGGTGGAACGATACGCGAGAACATTGCCTACGGAAATCCAAAAGCAAGCGATGAACAAATTATTGAAGCTGCTCAACAAGCGAATGCCTGGGAATTCATCAGCCGTTTTCCTGATGAGATGAACACGGTTGTGGGTGAAAGAGGCACTCAGCTTTCAGGCGGGCAAAGGCAACGGATAGCTATCGCTCGTGCCATTCTTAATGATCCGCGTATACTGATTCTAGACGAGGCCACATCATCTTTAGACGCTGAATCAGAAAAACTGGTTCAGGAGGCTTTGGAAAAACTAATGGTAGGCCGCACATCAATTGTTATCGCTCACAGACTAAGTACAGTTCACCGGGCCGATCAGATTTTCGTTTTGGAACATGGCCAAGTTGTTGAACAAGGCACCCACACCGATCTTATGAAAAATCCCAATGGGGTGTATCGCAATCTCAATGAGCTACAACTTATTGCCTAGCATCATGCCCTGGACCTGCCCAAACTGTAATCGAACCTTTTCCCGAAATAAACAGTGGCATTCCTGTGAAAAACATGAGCTTGGCAATCTATTCATTGATAAACCCGAAAAAATCAGGCAGTTATATGACGTGCTCATTGAAAGGATAGAAGTTTTTGGCCCCATGGAGATTCATGTAGCAAAATGGAATGTAACACTGCGGGCTAAAAGCACTTTCATGTCAATCATTCCTGAAAAAAAAGACCTCGCTATCACATTCCTGCGGGATGAAGCATTAGACGACTTTCCCGTTTATGACGTGTATCACTACTCAAAAAACAGATGGGTCAATCATGTCAAGATTGAAGATCCTGAAGAAATTGATGATCAATTGATCAAATGGTTAAAAGAAGCCTACGATCTGTATACAGACTAGTAGGTCGTGGTCATATCCTCATCCACAACCAGGATAAAGTCACCCAGGTTCTTGTTATCTTCTTCTAATAAGAATACATCCTCCTGAGTCACCGTGTGGATGACTTGAATGTCTAATCCCGGGTTCATTTTGTTGACATACCAAATTATACCCTCATGGTTCTGAGAATGGTAGGCCCCATTAAAGTGTAGAACCAATTTCCCAGTTTCAAAGGATTTCAAAACAAAGAATGCCATAGTAGCATCTTTGAGGGCTTGAGCTTTTGGCAGGTTTTGGGTTACATGAGCGGGCATACCTCCTCCACCCATTGACAACATTTCTTTGTAACAAGCGACCTCGGGATCATATTCAATGGGCAAAGGGGGGAAAAAGGCTTTCCCGTTTACCGACACTGAATCCAAAATCTCAAATCCCTTTTTCGAAACCATATTGGCATATCGTCTGGGCACATTGGCCGCGACAAATGACAATCCTTTTTCTTTTGCAAATTCTACCAAGGGCTCGTAATCGTATTTGTAATTAGGCCAGATCCGGCTTTCGGCCTCAAATCGACTTTTAGTTATCAGCCCTTGCAAATACTCGTTAAGGACCAGTTGGTTATCTGATTCAAACATTTCAGCAGCAAGTACCAGATCATTTCCTTTGAACTCAAATAAACTTTGCGTTAATTCAAGTTGTAGCCAGTGGGCAATGGCATTATTATGCAGTTCTCCGAAGAAAACCATATCCGCTCCTTGTAAACTCGGAAGCATCTCGTCAAAAGTGAGTGGTTTTCCCTTGCCGTCGTATAATTGGTAGGCCTTTTTATCCTGAGCTGTAAGCAAAACACTCACCATTGCGAGTATCACCAGAAGGCTTGTGAGTTTTTTCATTATGTTGATTTTTAGAAATGCAAACATACTATCTTTCTACTTATTTTGAGCTAGAAGCCAAAATACGATTGTGCTTTGTAATAGGATACATTTTTGACCAAGTCACCAAGCAATTTCATATCGTTGGGCAGGAGTCCATTTTTCATGTCATCACCCAGCAAGTTGCAGAGAATGCGTCTAAAGTATTCGTGACGGGGATAAGACATAAAGCTTCTTGAATCGGTGAGCATACCTACAAACCGACTCAGGAGACCCAGGTTTGAAAGGGCATTCATTTGCATCTCCATTCCTTCTTTTTGGTCTAAAAACCACCAGCCCGAGCCGAATTGAATTTTTCCGGGCACAGATCCATCTTGAAAGTTACCGATCATACTAGCCAACATGTAATTATGTGCTGGGTTTAAATTATACACGATGGTCTTGGCCAACTGCTTTTGCTGATCGAGCTGATCAAAAAACCTAGACATTGCAGCTGCAACCGGTAAATCACCAATGGAGTCACAGCCCACATCAGCACCCAACTGCTCTAAAAGTCTGGTATTGTTGCTTCGCAACGCACCATAATGGAATTGCTGAACCCATCCTTTATCATGGTCCATTCGAGCCATCTCAATCAGAATATGTGTTTCAAGACACACACGCTGGTGAAAATTAAGGTTTTTCCCTCGAATTAGTTTTTTGAAATAGTCAGCAGCCATGGCATCTGATTCGGCAACACCATAAAAAGTACCCAGTCCGTGATCAGACAAACGGCAACCTTGGGCGTGGAAATAACTGTGTCGCAATTCAAGGGCTTGAATGAAATCCTGAAAACTCTTAATTTCAAAACCGACTTTTTCTTCGAGACGTTCCACATTTTCAAGGAAAGTTAGCGAATCCTTTACATTAGACAGTTTATCAGGTCTGTACGTGGGTAAGACTTTTATCCCTATACCGCTCCGTGCAATTTTTCGGTGAGCTTCGAGGTCATCCAGTGGATCATCAGTGGTGCAAACCACCTCAACATTCATCATTTTAAGCAGGTTAACAGCACTAAAATCTGCCTGTTGCACCAACTCAGACCCAGTTTCATAAATGTGTTTGGCGGATTCGGGACTCAGTAATTCATCGATTCCGAAATACCTCTTCAATTCAAGATGACTCCAATGATATAATGGATTACGTAATGTGTAGGGCATTGTTTCTGCCCATTTTTGGAATTTCTCCCAGTCAGAGGCATCCCCTGTACAGAATTTCTCATCCACTCCATTGCTGCGCATAGCCCGCCACTTATAATGATCGCCATGTAACCAAATTTCGCTCAAATTGGTAAACTGGAAATCCCTGGCAATCAAGTCTGGATCCAAATGACAGTGATAATCAATGATCGGCAGATTTTTTGCATAATCATGGTATAACTCCCTGGCCTGTTTAGATTGCAAAAGAAAGTCTTCGTGGATAAATTCACTCATAATCGTCTGATTTAAAAGAGTCTTCGTAAATGTCGGTTAAAAATATTCTCTTCAACCTGAGCGGCGATAATGTCAGCATGTCTTTCCAGCAACAACCAATAGCGATCCAGATTCTCAGCAGCTAATTTATAAGAAACATGCATTAATTGCCTCATATTCGGGTTATAATCCGGATTTTCGGGTAAATGCCTGAACGCTGAAGCCATTTGTTCTCCAGTCCAGTTGTCAAGATTATCCGGTAATGCATCGGGATTGATATCGATCACATCCACATATGGACCGCACAATTCATCCATACGAGAGCAAGCAGACTTGTATATTTCTTTAATGAATTGAATACTCTCTTTATCTCCCAGTGATAAACCAATCACTTCTTCAAGCCAGGTTGTCCCCGCAGTTTTTATGTGGATACCAGCATCGTGTTTGCGTATTAACTTACCCATGATTGGATAAATGCTGAACTTATCTGATCCGGAGTGAATTGATAGTTTGAGATCATCCGGTAGGTGAAAATGAGAAATCGCATGTTTGATAACTAAAATATCGGCTTCAAATTCAGCAGCAAACTGCTTCACATCACCGACATAATCGACACCTTTGTTGAAGCGACCCGAGAATTTTGGTGCAATAGTCTTAACCGGCATTTTTTTCATAGCCAGCAGGGCCAGGATCACGAATAACTCACTGGGGGTTTGGGGCATTTCCACTTCATCCATCGATACTTCAGTGATGAATGCGTTTAGACCTTTCATTTCAACGAGGTTTACATACAACTGTGCGGCCTCTTCAATCGCCAGCAAATAATTCTCAAGTGCCTCGTCTATAAAGCCTTCAGTGAGTTTAATAGGATCCGGAAGGCCAGCAACCTGAACTTCTTCTCCAAGGCCCATTAGATACTTCTTCGCCTCGGCCACCTGAGCTTGATTTGCCGGTCGGCCAATGTAGGCTGCTACGTCTAGGGTGAAGAAATCTGATGACGAGATAAATCCATCAACGGTTTCGCGGTTAATGTGGTCGGCATCAACATAATAAGCACCAGTATACCCAAGACGACCGACAGCTTCATCGGCTTCCATTCTCACCGCTGAAGGTTCAGTGCCGATAATTTGATGCTCCCGGTTAGATTTATTCCAGACCGGAGTAATTTCCACGTTTAATTCTGGTGCTCTAAGCAGAGCTTTCAACTGTGCCACCCCTTGTTTTCCAAAACGGTCACCAGTTCCAAATGAGTACTTTCCTAATTTCATAAATGCTAATATTTGGACTATCCGTGTGCGCACACGAAGTTCTCATTTTTTTTATCTTTATGCAAAAAACTAGAGGCTTAGAGCGTGCAAAGTAAACAAATCAGGATAAAAGATATCGCAGAAAGGGCAGGCGTTTCGACGGGAACTGTTGACCGTGTACTTCATCAGCGTGGTGAAGTTTCGCCGGATACCAGAGACAGAGTTCTGGCTATAGCCAAGGAAATGCGTTATCAGCCCAATTTCATTGCACGGACACTGGCCTCCAGAAAAGCCTATCGTTTTGGTGTTTTAATACCAGCTGGATCAGGCAATAATCCCTATTGGAAAGCTCCTTTGGCCGGTGTACTAAGGGCACAAGAGGAATTGGCACCGTATGGGATTGAAATAGACATCAGGAGTTTTCAGTCGACCGATGTGAAGGATTTCCTGCAAAAGGGAGAAGAAATAATTGCAGCTGCACCTGATGGTATTTTACTAGCTCCTGTTTTCTTTTCGGCCTCGACCCGCTTTTTAAAATCTTGCGCAAACTCCAAGATACCCGTGGTTTTCATTGATTCCTCATTGCCCTACGACCATGCCCTGCGCTATATTGGCCAAAATAGTTGTCAGGCTGGATTTGTTGCAGCGAGATTGCTATCCATGGGGCAAGCAATCAATTCAAATTACTTAGTCTTCAGCATTGTACAGGAAAAAGACCAGTTGCACCACCTGACCGACCGGGAAAATGGATTCAGGTCATTCTTCACTCAACGAAACGAATCTCCTACTATCCTGAGCATAACTGTAGAAAACGATTTCATTCAAAACATCAAAACTAGTATACGTAAGGTCTACTCTGAATTGGGTTCTATCGAAGGGATATTTGTTACTGGATCTAAGGTTTATCAAGTGGCTCAGGCCATTGAAGAACTGAATCTACCTAAAATCAGATTGCTTGGTTTTGATCTGGTTAAAGCAAATATCGATTATCTCAACAAGGAGATGATCGACTTCCTGATTAGTCAGCAACCCGAAGACCAGGGATACCAGGGCATACAATCGCTCTATTCAATCTTGGTTCAGAAAAATAGTCTACCAAGTGTGAAACACACTGCCATTGATATTATCACTTCAGAAAACCTTAAAAGTTACGTCTCATGTCGATAACCAGAATCACTACTGCCTCGCTATGCCTGGTATTCATACTACTGGGAACGGCTTGTAAACAACAAAGTCACAAATTACAATCCGGACCCTACCGTGCGGTTGTCATTCCCGATACAACTCGGAAGCATCTGGAATTGCCATTCAACTTTGAATTAAATCAAAACGAGAAGGGCGCCTGGATGGCTGAAATTCGTAACGGTAATGAACGGATTCAAGTATCCGAAATAGCTGAAACTACTGATTCTGTCATCTTCAATCTGCCCGTATTTAAAGGTCAGATCAGAGCATCAAAAAAGCATAACGGCTTAGTTGGTATTTACACACACCAAGCAGCCGGCAAATCATGGAGCATACCTTTTGAAGCTGAGGCGGGCAGTAGAGAACGTTTTGTCAACACAACAGAACCGTCTCAGTTTAATGTGAGTGGTCGCTGGAAAGTGATGGTAAATCCTGACCAGCCAAAGCCAGAAATTCAAGTGGGTGAATTTATTCAGGATGGTCAGCAACTGACTGGAACTTTTCTTACCGTTTTGGGTGATTATCGATTTCTTGAAGGTGCCGTCAGTGGTGATCGATTCATGTTGTCATGTTTTGACGGAGCCCATTCGCTCCTCTTTACAGCCCGATTGGCTGAAGGTCAACTGGTTGAAGGGATATTCTGTGGGGGACCTACCTGGATGGGTACCTGGACAGCAACCCGCAATGATAGCGTTTCATTACCCGATGCTTCTTCACTTACCTATCTAAAACCAGGCTATGACAAAATTGACTTCGCATTCCCAGACATGAACCAGGACACGATTAGCCTTGCTGATCCTAAATTTGATGACAAAGTTGTCGTCTTACAAATCATCGGATCCTGGTGTCCAAATTGCATGGATGAAACCCGCTATTTTGCCGAATTGTACCAGTCTTATCGTGCCCAAGGATTAGAGATCGTGGCCCTCTGTTATGAATCAGAAGACTTTGAAGCATCACGTGAAGCTATTCAGCGTTTCAAGAAAGATATTGGAGCTGAATATACTTTTTTGCATGCTGGTCAAGCCAATAAGCAAAAAGCATCGGCTACCCTTCCGATGCTAAATAGGATTATATCATATCCTACCTCCATTTTTATTGATCGAAATCAAGAGATCAGACATATATTCACAGGCTTCTCGGGACCAGGTACTGGCCAAAAGTTCAATGAGTTGTGTAATGAAATGGAAGCCCTGATTGAACAACTTCTGTCAGAACAATAAGTTGATTTTTAATTACCTTCGTCGAAACACTAATTAATAACAACATGCCTTCCAAAAGAATACAAAGTCTACCCTCCCGGATATTCCTCATCGTTATTGCCCTGGGGATAGTGGGTTATTCATTTTTCAAGCAAAGACAAGACAACAAGAAGGTGGGAGAATTAGAATACCGGATGGTTAGTGGCATTAAAGATGGTCAATTCCAAATCATCATGCTTGAGACCGCCGATCGCTT
>CAYUGX010000195.1:0-9475 GCA_964444375.1 uncultured Porphyromonadaceae bacterium
GAAACCACCCGACAAGCCTTTGCGAGGTGGTATAAAAATGCAATAGAAAATGCCCGATTGTGTGAAACAGCTCAGGAATATCACAACGCCACCGCAGATTTAGAAGCGCTGGCTATGATGGAGCCCAACGGAAAAGTATTTGTTGACCATTTGAATGTGTTTGATTGCTCAAAAGTGTCAGATGGTGCTTCCTCTATAGCCATCGTTTCAGAGGATGGTCTTGATAAATGTGGCATAGATAAATCTGAGGCAATTGAAGTCATTAGTTGGGCACAGGTCGAGGAAGATATTACAAAACCCCCTCAGGATCCAACTGTGTTAACAACCATTCGAACCGCGGTCGCATTTGCTCTCGATCGTGCAGGTATTTCCATGGCAGATATAGGAACCGTTGAAACTCATGATTGCTTTACCATTGCCGGTGTGCTAGGTATTGAAGCAATGGGGCTCGCTGAACCCGGTAATGGACCTCAGTTTATTCTGGATGGCCACACCGCCAGAACCGGTTCAATCCCATTCAATACCACAGGTGGTCTCATAGGATGGGGGCATCCAACCGGTGCAACTGGTGTACATCAGGCAGTGACCATCTGGGAACAACTAACCGGGAAAGCCGGTCAAGCCCAAATCAAAATTAAGGCAGACCGCCCCTATGGTTTATCTGTAAACATGGGTGGTGATGACAAAACAGTTGTAGCAATTATTTATAAAAACCCAACATTGTAAATAGTAACATCATGGATTTCAATTTTACTGAAGAACAAATTATGATCCGGGATGCAGCCCGTGATTTTGCACAACGTGAACTCATTCAAGACATTATTGAACGAGATCGCGAAGCTCGATTTCCAGAGAATCATGTAAAAGCCCTGGCCGATCTGGGATTTATGGGGATGATGGTTGATCCTGCCTACGATGGAGGTGGGATGGATACGGTATCTTATGTTTTGGCTCTGGAAGAATTATGTAAGGTCGATGCATCAACGGGCGTAATCATGTCTGTGAACAATTCGTTAGTTTGTTGGGGAATAGAGGAGTACGGGACTGAAGAACAAAAAGAGAAATACTTAAAACCGTTGGCGCGTGGAGAGATATTAGGAGCTTTCCTCCTGTCTGAACCCGAGGCTGGATCAGATGCTACTTCTCAGCGGACCACAGCTATCGATCAGGGTGACCATTACCTGGTTAATGGAACAAAAAACTGGATAACCAATGCCAATTGTGCATCCGTATACCTGGTCATTGCCCAGACGAATAAGGAGGCTGGACACCGGGGCATCAATGTATTGATTGTAGAGAAAGACACCCCTGGTGTTTCACTGGGCCCCCATGAAGAGAAAATGGGTATGCGCAGCTCAGACACCCACTCCGTGATGTTTACTGACGTTGTCGTGCCCAAGGAAAACCGGATTGGAAAAGATGGATTTGGATTTAAGTTTGCGATGAGAACCTTGGATGGAGGGCGGATTGGAATTGCCGCGCAAGCCTTGGGAATTGCCTCTGGTGCATTCGATTTGTCACTCAAGTATGCACAAGAAAGGAAAGCCTTCGGAAAACCCATTGCACTGCATCAAGCCATTGGGTTTAAATTATCAGATATGGCTGTCAAAATTGAGGCCGCTCGTTTTTTCTGTTTGAAAGCAGCCTGGTTAAAAGACCAGAACCAATCATACTCTGTTGCCAGCGCAATGGCTAAACAATATGCGGCCGACATTTCGATGGAGGTGACTACCGAAGCAGTACAAATACATGGTGGCTATGGGTATGTAGCTGAATACCATGTTGAACGACTGATGAGAGAAGCCAAACTGACTCAAATTTATGAAGGTACCTCAGAGATCCAGAAAATTGTGATATCGAGGTCTTTATTAGATTAGAGAAAAGTACATGACACAAGAAACAACTCTTTACAAACCGAAGCATACGGTTCGTATGCTTACGGCATCTTCATTATTTGATGGACACGATGCTACCATCAATATTATGCGGCGAATTATTCAGTCAGCTGGCGTTGAAGTCATACATCTGGGACACAATCGCTCGGTTGATGAAATTGTTGCAGCCGCCATTCAAGAAGATGTGCAGGCTATTGCTGTGACATCATACCAGGGCGGACACATGGAATTTTTCCGTTACATGCGAGAACGCCTTGACCAGCTTGGTGCCAAACATGTTCAAATCTTTGGAGGCGGTGGAGGGGTAATATTACCTGAAGAGATTTACGATCTGGAAAAATTGGGAATCAATAAGGTATTTTCACCCGATGATGGCCGGGTTATGGGCTTGCTTGGTATGATTTCATACCTGGTCAGGGAATCTGACTATCCCCGTGGACAGATTGTTCATGACTTAGACCTGCTTAAGCATGACGATCTAAAGTTGTCAGAAATGATTTCGGCTGTTGAAGACCAGCCTAATCACCTCAAGGAATGGCTGCAGGAAAAGGGAGACGAACAACAATGCATCAAGCCACCTGTACTGGGCATCACCGGTACCGGAGGAGCAGGAAAAAGTTCTTTGGTTGATGAGTTGGTTCGTCGATTCAAACTCAGTCGTCCGGATATGCGGCTGTGTATTTTGTCAGTCGACCCAACCCGCCGAAGAACAGGAGGGGCTCTGCTGGGTGACCGGATCAGAATGAATAGCATTCACCAACCTGGCGTATTCATGCGTTCGCTGGCAACCCGAAAAATTCATGCCGTGTTGCCTGAGAGTATGGAGAAGGTGATCTGCCTTACCGGACTTGCGGGATTTGACCTCATTATTCTTGAATCGTCTGGGATTGGCCAATCGGGTTCAGAAATAGCTGATCACAGCGATCTGTCACTCTATGTCATGACACCTGAATATGGTGCTGCTACACAACTTGAGAAGATCGACATGCTCGATTATGCTGATGTGGTGGCATTAAATAAATTCGATAAAAGAGGGGCTGAAGATGCCCTTAGGGATGTCAGAAAGCAAGTGCAGCGCAATATGGGTGCTTTTCACTCTGATGTAAGCACGATGCCTGTTTATGGAACGGTGGCCTCACAGTTTAATGATCCAGGCGTGAATGAGCTTTTTGATGAATTAGCCAGGCGGCTTCATGCAAAGACTGGAATTGATTTCATTGGAGAGGGTGGTTTACCTGGCGCCGATGAGAAAATGGTCATCATGCCCCCTGAACGGGTTCGCTATCTGGCTGAGATTAGCAACGAGGTTAGACGGTATAATGGCTGGGCACAACAACAAGCAGAAATGGCAGAGGAGTGGTTTGTGCTGAGGAAAGCCGCCACCCTAGTCCCTGACCATAACCAGCTGATACAAGCTGCCGAAGCAAAAGAAGCTGAAATAGACCGGGTGAATGTGCAGATGCTGGAGAAGTGGGAACAGACCAAAGCCGACTTTTCTGCTGAACAGTATACCTATAGGGTGAGGGGAAAAGAGATTTCTGTGAATACCCACACAACATCCTTGTCAAATACGGCTATTTCAAAAGTTGCATTACCCACTTACAAAAATTGGGGTGATATTTTAAAATGGATACTCAAAGAAAATGTACCTGGCCGTTTTCCTTATGCAGCTGGTGTATTTCCTTTCAAGCGTGAAGCCGAAGATCCTACACGTATGTTTGCGGGTGAAGGTGGTCCTGAGCGAACCAACAAACGTTTCCACTATCTGTCAAAGAATCAAAAAGCAAAACGTCTGTCAACGGCTTACGATTCAGTTAGCCTGTATGGTGAAGATCCGGCAATTCGACCCGACATATATGGTAAAATAGGTAACTCGGGGGTCAGCGTTTGCACACTCGATGATTCAAAACGATTGTATTCCGGATTCAATCTGGCCGACTCTAAAACATCGGTATCCATGACCATCAATGGTCCGGCTCCGATATTGGCTGCAATGTTTCTCAATACGGCAATCGATCAGGCCTGTGAGAAATACATCCGGCAGGAAGATTTAATAAAAGAAACACAGCAAAAAATCAATCAAGCCTACCAGTCGATGAATCTTCAACCGCCTGTTTACAGGAATGACCTACCGGATGGTCATGATGGTTCAGGATTGTTGCTTTTAGGAATTTCTGGAGATCAGGTATTGGAAGCGGAGGTCTATAGTAGACTCAAAACTGAAACCATAAAATCAGTGAGGGGGACACTCCAGGCCGATATCCTGAAAGAAGACCAGGCTCAAAATACCTGTTTATTCTCTATTGACTTTTCGCTTAAGCTGATGGCTGACGTTCAGGAGTATTTCATTCAGGAGCAGGTGCGGAATTTCTATTCCGTATCTATATCCGGATATCATATCGCTGAAGCCGGAGCCAATCCAATAACCCAATTGGCCCTGACTCTAGCCAACGGATTTACTTATGTTGAGTATTATTTGGCCAGAGGCATGCACATTGATGATTTTGCACCCAACTTGTCGTTTTTCTTCTCAAATGGTGTCGATCCAGAGTTCAGTGTCATCGGCCGGGTAGCCAGATTGATCTGGGCCAAAGCCATTAAAGGGATTTATGGGGGTAATGAACGATCACAAAAACTCAAGTACCACATTCAAACTTCGGGCCGTTCATTGCATGCGCAGGAGATTGATTTCAATGATATCAGAACAACATTACAAGCTTTGTATGCCGTATATGATAATTGTAACTCATTGCATACCAATGCCTATGACGAGGCAATCACGACTCCTACGGAAGAATCGGTCAGGCGAGCCATGGCTATTCAATTAATCATTAATCATGAATTGGGTCTGACCAAGAACCAAAATCCTTTGCAAGGTTCATTCATTGTTGAGGAACTGACCGATTTAGTTGAAGAGGCTGTTTTAGCTGAATTTGACCGATTGGCTGAGCGCGGAGGAGTATTGGGTGCCATGGAGCGAAATTACCAACGGAACAAGATCCAGGAAGAATCGCTATACTATGAACAGCTCAAGAACAGTGGTGAACTACCGGTTATGGGGGTTAATACTTTTCTTTCGACTAAAGGATCACCCATCGAAAGACCTGGAGAAGTGATTAGAGCCACCGAAGAGGAAAAAGAAAAACAACTGAGCTCTTTGAAGCAATTCAATGACTTCAACCAAGATCAGGCAGCAATCTGGCTTGATCGAATAAAAAAGGCAGCAGTCAACCAGCAAAACGTATTTGCTGTGCTGATGGAAGCCGTAAAATACTGTTCTCTGGGACAAATCACGCACGCTCTCTTCGAGGTAGGTGGCAAATACAGAAGAAACTTATAAACGCTTCAAGCTACAAGTTACAAGTTTCAAGCATTAACAAACGCTTGCCACTTGTGGCTTGAATTTCATACAACAAGCCACCAATCACCAACCACTAACTTAGTCGTATGGGTATTTCTTGGGTTCAAGGTCGCCCTGCAAAATGAAGTATCCGTTAAGCGCCAGGGTTTCTACATCGTCTTCGCTAGAGTAGGTGTGGATGGGTGCCAGGTTTTTGATGCGTTTGGTAAGTTCTTCGGTCACGAATCTACTTTGGGTTAGACCGCCAGTGAGGAGGATAGCATCGACTTCTCCATGCAACACGGCATACATAGCACCAATATTTTTAGCGGTTTGGTAGGCGATGGCACGCAGCATGAAGGCAGCCTTTTCATCGCCATTGCGGGCCATGTTATCGACAACATATCCGTCAGGTGTTCCTAAATAGCCAAACAAACCGCCTTCGGTGGTGATCATTTTGTAGATTTCTTCTTGGGTGTATTCCCCACTAAAACACAATCTGATCAGATCACCCATGGGTACATTACCAGCCCGGGTTGGAGAGAATGGACCATCTCCGTCAAGACCCTGGTTAGAGTCGATAACTCTCCCTTTTTCATGAGCTCCAACGGTAATTCCATTGCCCATTTGAGCCACAATGAGATTCAGATCTGTATACTTCTTGAGAATAGTTTTTGCGAATTTACGGGCCACCGATTTCTGCTCAAGGGCGTGAAAAACCGATCTGCGCTCAAATTTTGGGTGTCCGGATAATCTGGCCAGGTCTGAAAATTCATCAACTACTGCAGGATCGGCAATATAGGCTTGGGCATTTGGGATTGATTTAGCAATGTGATGCGAGATCAGGCCTCCGAGATTTACTACATCTTCACCGCTGGCTCCAGTTTTCAGATCATTAACAACAGTTTCATTGATCAAATAGGCACCAGACTGAACCGGCCTGACCAGTCCCCCTCGACCAATTACCACTTTGATGTCTTGTATTGGAATTTCGTTATCCTGCAATTCACTCAGTATGTCTTTTGTTCTGCATTCAGTTTGTTCAGAATAATGAGTGGTTTTTGCCAGATCGTCGGCATTGTGTACTATTTTTTTAAGAAATAGCATCTGCTGGTTTCTGAAAACACCGATGCTGGTCAGGGACATTCTTGGGTGAATCGCCAGAATAAGAGGTACTTGGTAGCTTGAAGACCGGTCCATAGAACAATGTTTTTGAAAGGTTGAAATTAATCAAATTCTTTGGCAATTTTACCCGTCTATTTCTTATTCATCATGAGACACATAATCCTGGGTATTTTTTTGATCATGAGTGCATCCCTTTTGGGGCAAAATTCAGATGACAACCAAGTTATTCGCCATTTTTATGAAGAAGCCTTATCCAGTTGGGAAGCTTATCATCAACTTGAATGGTTGTGCAAGAATACCAAGGGCAGGATAAGCGGAACTCCTGAGGCAGCCGCTGCTGTGGAGTACACCTATCAGGTGATGCAGTCAATGGGACTGGACAGCGTGTGGAAACAGGAGATCATGGTGAAGAACTGGAAGCGTGGCGAAACTGAAGTAGGTCGCATTGTGTCGAATCGATTTGGAACCACAGAGCTGGCGGTCTGTGCTTTGGGCTTGTCTCCAGCAACTGGAACTTCAGGATTGAGTGCTGAGGTGATTGAAATTATGCACTTCGATGAGTTGAAGAGCAAGAAAGACCAAATCAAGGGTAAGATTGTCTTTTTTAACCGGCACATGGACCAAAAGTTGGTTAATACGTTTGCCAGCTATGGAGGTGCGGTTAATCAAAGAAGCAGAGGGCCAGCAATGGCAGCAGCACTGGGAGCAGCAGCTTGTTTGGTGCGCTCACAAAATCCAGAGATTGATAACTATCCACATACTGGGGTTACTCAATGGGAAAATGAGGAAGAAATGTTGCCTGCTTTTGCGGTTTCAACCCTGGGTGCCAATGAACTGAGTCAACAATTGGCAGATGATCCAAAATTGCGTGTGTATTTACGTTCAACCTGCTCCTTGTATCCCGATACTCCATCTCATAATGTGATTGGAGAAATTAAGGGTGCCCTCTACCCCGATGAAATCATTACGATTGGTGGGCACCTCGATGCCTGGGATATCAGTGAGGGAGCTCATGATGATGGGGGAGGGTGCATCCAGGCCATTGAAGTATTGCGACTCTTCCAATCAACGGGTATCAGGCCTAAACATACTCTTCGAGCCGTCATGTTCATGGATGAGGAAATTGCCCAACGAGGTGGTCAGGCCTATGCTGCAGCAGCTATGCTGAATAATGAAAAGCACATTGCAGCCATGGAATCAGATCGAGGAGTACTTACTCCCCGAGCAGTGGCAATAGCTTGCGATTCTCAGCGTTATAAAAATGCGCTGAAATGGGAACCCTTATTTGAGTCCTATAATTTGAAAATGACCAAAGGGGGTGGAGGAGTGGATATAGGACCACTTCGTAAACTAAATCCTGAGATCGTATTTTTAACTGTGATACCAGACGATCAACGATATTTCAGATACCACCATTCTGCATTTGACCGCTTTGAAGAGGTGGATCGTAGGGAAATGCAAAGTGGTTCGGCCATGATGGCCGCATTAATATATTTATTTGATCATTATGGTCTGTAATTTGTATGAAATAATAAAATAGATAGAAAATGAAGAAAATAGTACTTCTGATATGCTTGACAATGGTTATCAGTCCAGTGATCAGTCAAGTCGTATATAATCCGAGTGTTGCGATCAGACCAATAATGGGATTGAGTGTATACAAAGTGGAGTTGACCGATAGCTCAACTGTTGTCACAGTAAGACTTACCAACCAGAATCAACTGGCCCCGTTTTCCATTCGTTCACAAAAACTGATTGCACGAAAATCAGGAGAGCCCGATGCGGTGCGCCTGATAAAATCGAAAAACGTACCCTTCGCACCGGCAAAACACACTTTCTCTTTTAAAGATGAGGTGCTCGAATTTGTTCTGTATTTTCCACCCCTTGAAAAACCGGTGAAATATTTTGATGTGCAGGAAGAAGGCATTGATAAGCAATTTTATATTCAGGGAATCATTCTTGATCGGGCAATGAATAATGAAATCGCTAATGCATTTAAAGCATCCCAGGTTGGTGATTTGAATAAAGCCCTTGAACACTTTGTCAATGTGGCCGAGATGGATATGTATTTTGAGTATGGCATGGCCTATTTTAATATTATATATATCCTGGCTGCTCAGAACAACTGGAAAGAGGCCGCTAAATGGTATGATGAATTTCAGAACCGTTTCTTCTATGATAAAGACCTGTATGTTAAGCATTTGACTCAATACGGCATCATAAAAAAGATTGAACAGAACCGGTAATACCGAAATTTGTACTTTTGCCAACTTAATTTGTGGAGCTATGAAAACGACTGTCACTGCTGTAATCGTACTGCTTATCTTTCTATTCGGAGCCAAGCTTAAACTCATCGAAGCTACCTCACAGGAATGGGCAGGGGGGCAATATCAATCAGGTTATGGGACCGATTTTAAGATTACCCTCCTGGCAAAACGGAATTCAGCACAGCTGCAGGTTGATGAATTGTGGATGGCTGGCGATTACTTTGAGGTGCATGCCGTAAAGGATCTGACCAATCGTTCAAACCATAGTTTCTCACGTAGAGATACGGTGTACATAACAGCTGGAATTACTTTCAAACCAACCCAAGGTGGAAAGATGGTCAAAGTAGAAACGAAAAAGAAACCTGCTCCGATTGATTATGACGGAGTGGCATTGGTCGGATATAGCTACAAAGGCAAGCGTAAATACATTGAGATTGAATCGTTTAAAAAACTTGAGAAAATTATATATCCATAATGAATAAAAAAGCTTTATTAATCATACTTGATGGTTGGGGCTTAGGAAATGATCCTGAAGCGGATGTCATAGCCCAGGCCAATACCCCCTATATGGATCAGTTGCTGAACGATTATCCCAATGCTGTTTTACAAACTAGTGGAGAGAATGTAGGACTTCCTCAAGGGCAAATGGGCAATTCAGAAGTTGGGCATTTAAATATCGGTGCTGGCAGAATTGTCTATCAAGACCTGGTCAAGATCAACAGGGCTATCGAAGACAATTCCATGGCTGAAAATGAGGCCCTAATAGAAGCTTTCTCATATGCAAAAGACAATAAAAAGCAGGTGCATTTTATCGGTTTAGTATCTGATGGAGGCGTTCATAGTCTGGA
>CAYUGX010000196.1:0-9441 GCA_964444375.1 uncultured Porphyromonadaceae bacterium
AGCTTGAGTGGGTTGAAAACCTTGGGAATAATACTTCTGAAGTGACTATGATAGTTTTTATATCGGTGATAATTAGCTACGAATAATCCCGAATACTTAGAAATCCTGATACAAATTCCGTATGGAATTCCGTACACCGAAAGCAATTATCAGGTCATGCTTATCTTTGTCAGGAGTGATCTGATGTCGATCTATCAGCTTCAAAAATACATTTAAATTTGAGGCACGATTCAACAAATAGGAAGCTGTGAGTATCTTATAGCTCAGTCGGTTTTTCAAACCTTGACCAATAAAATTCCCATATTCCGATTCATAGGTAGTATTCGGAAGAAAAATATTATGACCATAATTTGAACCTTGCGTATCTGAACCAAAGAGAGCCCAATTATATTGTCCTTCTATTAGAAATCTATTCCACCTGAACCTGGCAACAGTTATCCATTCGAAAAAGTTGGCACCAAGGGGGTGTGCCAGTGCTTGGTTGAAATGACCATAGTTTTGTTTAGGGGTGTAATGAGTGTAGGTATATGGCCTTACAGCATTAAACTCCGTTTGAAGATATATATGCTTCTCAAAAGTGGTTGAATTATGCTTTCTGCTTTCAGCAATCTGATGGTGTTCTGCAATCGATCTTCCCAACGGGATCCAAGACTTCATCCCAACTTGATAGGCAATCTTGTTCGCCCACCAACCATCCTTCCAATTCATCAATTCTGAAATTTTACCTTCATCCAGTAACAACTGTCCGTACATATAGGTACTGTGGCCAAATCTATAACTTAATCCGATTCCCAACAATGCATTGTCAGGTGATCCAAGAGTCCACTCAACCGGACGTAATAAGATAATTGGATTCAAATAATTAACGTCAAAGCCTCTCAGATGAGTACTATCCCTCCCTTGCCAATTTATCGCTTCAAAACCTGACACTTCTAAACGATCATTTAGCGACAAGCTTAAGTAGTGTAAGGCAGCATACTTTTTCTGATAGCCATCATCAATATGATGTTGATAATTGATTTCTTGAAGTTCAGCCCAGAGATTAACATAATGTATTTTCCAGATACGGGTATCAATTCTGAAATAGGGATAGTTGGTGGAAGCATCCGATAGAAAGGTAGACCGGTAACCGGCACCAATAAAATTCTTGCCATGTCCGGCCTCGAAAGTGAAGATTTTGTTGGGCCTGTATTGTAGAAAACCTGTAGCATATCCATGGTCATGACCGCCTCCCTGATGACCCAAATACAACTCACCAGGGACAACCCGCCTGAATCGGGTTAGACTATCAAGATATGGTGAGAATTCTGATTGCGACTCGAATAAAGCAGAATAAAAATAGAGTTTCTGACCATTATTCTCTTTGGTTTGAGTTAGATCGATTTCACCCTTTACTTGAACTGCTCGAGTATTTCCCCAGATTGTTTTTCCTGAAATCTGATCCTGACCAGCGTAAACGTTGAATATAGGATCGACCAACATTCTATACCTGTCCTGAGCTACAATGATCAGGTTTTCGTAGAGTAGTTTGTCACGCCACCATCCACTAAATCCACGACCTTGAATCATGCTGTCTCTTACCAATAGAGCTTGTTTGTCTGAGAATGTAATATATGGATAGATTTGTCGAATTGACAAGTGATTTAAGGTATCACCCGGTGGTCCAAGATAGTGGTGCAAGTCTTGCGTTGATGCATTGGAAACCAAAACCAATGAAACAATTAGTGCAATTATGTGTCTTATGTTCATAGTTTAAAGATAATACTATCACGATTTTTACAAGAGGACTACCAAAATTCACAAAAACATGAGGAATATATACTTCATCAAGAAAAACAGCAGCTCCGTACACCCAAAGTTCCAATCTTTGCAGTTTCATTGCTTTGTCATATATTTGTAATCCACGAGAACCGAAAAAACGTAGTAAATTGATATAATAATTTGGAAAACTTGCTTATAATAGGCAAGTAAATTTGACACGCAAGAACCAACTATGTTAGACCACATGACCTGGGGAATGATCTGGAGCCTGATTATTGGTGCAATGATCTCATTTGTTGCTATACCTCCGATCGTTAGTTTGGCTAAAGCAAAAGCCCTGGTGGTGCATCCGAATGGTAGAACCAGCCATAAAGGAGCAATTCCTGCTCTTGGGGGTATTGCGATTTTTGCAGGTTTAATTATAGGTACTAGTTTATTTGTCGAAAATGGGTTTCCTAAGGAGTTTCAGTATTTTTTTCCAGCTTTTTTGGTAATTTTCTTCCTAGGACTTAAAGATGATATCGTTCATATTGCAGCTACTACCAGAATAATGGGACAAATAATCGCAGCTGTTCTGATCGTGGTTTTAGCTGATGTTCGAATTGGAACCTTTCATGGACTTTTTGGCATTCATGAACTACCTGTTTGGATTAGTTACCTATTCTCAGTATTCGTATTTATTTGCCTGATCAATGCATTCAATCTGGTCGATGGCATTGATGGTTTGGCCAGCGGCTTAGGAATAATTGGGATGATAATTTTTGGAGTTTGGGTTTATAAACTGGGGTATAAAGATTATGGTGTTCTAGCTTTTGCGTTGTTAGGCGGGTTATTACCATTTTTCGGGTTTAATGTTTTTGGTAGGAATAACAAGTTATTCATGGGAGATACAGGATCAACGTTAATTGGGATGGTATTTGCCATATTGGCATTGAAAATATTACAGTTTGAAGCAATTCCTGGAACGAAACTATACTTTGATGCATTACCAGCTCTGGTAATTGCAGTCATGATAATTCCCATAACAGATACTTTTAGAATATTTTCTATTCGAATTGCACAGGGAAAATCTCCACTTGCAGCTGACCGAAATCATTTTCACCACTACCTCTTACGTTTGGGGATGACTCATATTCAAGCTAGTATGAGTATTATTTTACTAAATCTGGTGATAGTTTTGATTGCCTTCACTCTGCGGCAATGGGCGGCTCGTTGGGTGATAATAATTACAGTAGGCAGTTGCTTTATAATCATGGTAGGCGTAAAATGGATGGTTAACAAAGGATGGCAACCATTTAAGCAGAAAGAAAAGCTCACGTCTTTATCAGTGTATCCGGATTAGCCGAATATCATCATGTGATTAACAACCGGATGGATCAAATCTATTCGGTTTTTTTTTATATTTAGCTAACCAACGAGATGTATGGATTTACCGTTTACAGAGATCATACTACCACCATGGATACTGTGTATCTGTGCCGCTGCAACAGCTTGTTTAGTAACCTATTTGGCAATCCCAGTTATCGTTCGAATTGCCAAAACTAAAGGCCTTGTAGATCATCCTAATCACCGTACTAGTCATAACGGATCTATCCCTTCATTAGGAGGTATTGCTATTTTTGCCGGTCTCCTCATGGGCTCTACCCTATTTATACCCGAGGTTGATTTAAGAGCATTCCGATACATTTTACCTTCCGTGATTATCGTATTTTTTATCGGTCAGAAAGATGATATTGAGGCACTTTCAGCCCGAACAAAATTGATGGCACAATTAATAGCAGCATTCCTAATTGTGGTGATGGCTGATTATCGAATTTTTACCCTGCATGGATTTCTTGGAAAGAATGATATAGGTGATTTTAGTTCAATTTTTCTAAGCATGATCCTGATTCTGGTGATCGTTAACGCTTTTAATTTAATCGACGGAATTGATGGTCTGGCATCAGGCATTGGAATACTCACTGCCGGGGTTTTAGGTCTTTGGCTATTCGGTCTTGAACAATATGGTATGGCCGTGATAGCAGCGGCTTTGGTGGGCGGGTTAATTCCATTCTTCATTTTCAATGTTTTTGGTAAAAAAAACAAACTATTCATGGGAGACACTGGTTCACTTGTCATTGGGCTTATTGTATCTATTTTCACCTTAAATGCCTGTGGGATAGAACAAGAACCAGAACATTTACTCCATATGAAAGCAACCCCATCAGTCGCAATTGCAATATTGATCTATCCATTATTCGATTTATTACGCATTTTTTTTAGAAGAACCCTTTCTGGAAAAAGCCCCTTCAGTCCAGATCGAGGACACATTCACCACCTTTTCATCGATGCAGGAGTAAGCCACAGGAGAAGCACCTTTTATATTCTAGTATTCAATTTAGCCGCAATCATCTGGGCTTGGATCTTCAGAAATTCATCGATTTTATTTTTGGGGCTAACGTTATTAGGGTGGGCAATAATGGGTACCATCACCCTTCGGTTGATTGGAAAAAGAAAAACTAGGGAATAGTCTTCAGTTCTCAGTCTTTAGTCATCAGAAAGAAGTAGGTTACAAGTAACAAATGCAAAGTAACACAGAAGCGGTGCTCGTAGCAAGAATGGTGTTGACGTTCCTACCATTGTCATCTCATAACGAGGCGGAGGTCCCAATTTATCAGGGCTTGCTCCAATGTCATCTCGGAGCAAAGCGAAGATCCAGATTTATCGGGGCCTGTGCTTGTCACGGGACCCAATCACACTGGGCAATGCGCTCGTCAGTGCTACCTACTCTGAAACCGCACCAAAATATTTATACTCTCCTCAAACCAAGCAACCCGATCCGCATTAGTAAAAACAAGGGCATCAGGGGGCCCTGCGCCCTTGTCTTCGTTTTGGGTTCCCTTGTCCATTTGAGTGGTTAACTCGTACCCTAAACTGCGTATGATCTGATGGAGAAAAGTGACGTTGTCGATGAACACCTTTGAGAATTGTTCAATTACCAACTTCACCCGATTGTTCATCAGATGAACCTGAGTGGTGGTTTTGTAATTCCCAATCCGTCGTTTGTACAAGTATATTCTGTGATTTGGCAGGTTTCTGTCATTTTTCACAATAAGAAAAGGCTTCCCCAGTTTTCTTGAAACAGCCGAGCCACTGTCATTAAACCGCACCCCAACCGGCTCAATCTCCGTATCAGTCCCCATAAACGTAACCTCTGGCTCCTCGGCTGCCTCCGGTATCCGAAGATTATCCGGTAGGTAAAACAACTCGTAACTACGCATCTCTGGACAATAGAAATCGGGATCTAAAAAAGTATCGATAGAAACGACCCTCTTACGAAGCAAGCGTTTAAGAGTTTTTGACATAGTGCGCAGTTCTACGGAGAAGTTTATCACCATAAAGTTAATAATCTATTTCGACTCAAGAACTTGACCTGCGTTTATTTATTGAATATACCTATTTCTTGTATGGACAGGCTGAAAACTGAAAACTGTTCACTGAAAACTATTATAAGAATTAAGTACTTTTGCCCAATGCCACTATTCAAAAAGTCTTCTACCAATATATCCGACTTTTCATCATTAATTGTCGATTTCCACAACCACGTCCTCCCTGGTCTCGATGATGGATCACCCTCTCTAGAAGAGTCACTGAAGATGCTCAATCTGTGGGTCGAATTGGGGTATAAGAAGGTGATTGCTACCCCACACGTGATTTCAGCCTTGTATCCGAATACTAAAGAACGGATTCTGGGACAAATGTACCACCTGCGTGAAGTGATAGAAGAGAATAACATCCCAATTGAACTAGATGCAACCGCCGAATACCACCTCGATTTTGAGTTCCGCGACAAACTCGAAAAAGGCGAGGTGATTCCCTTCGGTAAACATAAGTACCTGCTCGTGGAGCTGCCCTTTCAGGAGCCATCATACTCACTGGGCGAAATCCTATTTGATATCAGCATTGCCGGCTATGAGCCCATACTGGCCCATCCAGAACGCTACAGCTACCTGTCAGCATCATTTAAAAAATACGAAAAGCTAAAAGACCGCGGGCTGCTTTTTCAACTTAACATGAACTCACTGACCGGCCTGTACGGACGCCATACCCAGAAAACAGCCGAGAAGCTCATCAAAGAAAATATGATCGAATTCGCCGGCACCGATGCCCACCACTCCAATCATTTGATCGAAGTGCGTAGGTTGTTGAAAAATGGCTTGTTTGCAGGTTTGGTGGAGAGTGGGCTCCTTAGAAACGCCACTTTAATGTAGTCTTTTGGGACATTTTACCTATGCTAGCGGGTTCCTGCCGGAGTTTACCCCGGACTGATCCGGGGTCCGGCCCCGATAAATCGGGATCTCCGCTTCGCTCCGAGATGACAATGGAGCAGGTCAGACACATATTACTTTGTCGAGCACTGCCCTTCAGTTACAATGTTTTCTTACTTTTATACTTACTTCTTGCTGAAGACTGAGAACTGAAGACTATGAACATCCAAGGCAAGCATTACACAAGTCTATGGTACGATGAGAAAGAAGGCATCGTTAAGTATATCGACCAAACGAAACTGCCATGGGAGCTCGTTGTTAAGGAATTACATACACTTGAAGATGTAGAAAGAGCTATTGTCAAAATGGAAGTACGTGGTGCGCCATTGATTGGCGTCACAGCAGCCTTCGGCATATTTGTTGGTGTGCAAGAAGGACGAGTGATACAGGATGTTTATGACAAATTACGACGCACACGACCCACGGCAGTAAACTTGCGCTGGGCTTTAGATCAAATGATGCACGCGTTCCACCAAACTGATGACGAGGATGTATCTGGCCCGTTCCATTGTCATTCCCGCGCAGGCGGGAACCCACTAGCACAGGTAAAAAGTTCGCCCGCCCTTCTCGCAAAAGCCATCCAAATCCGCCAAAGCGAAATCGACCGCAGCCTAGCAATAGGCCAAAACGGCCTCCAAATCATTAAAAACACTTTCGAAAAGACCCGAAAGCCAGTAAACATCCTCACCCACTGTAACGCCGGCTTCCTTGCTACCATTGACTACGGAACAGCAACAGCCCCCATCTACCTCGCCCACGACCAAGGCATCCCCGTACACGTTTGGGTCGATGAAACAAGACCACGAAACCAAGGAGCCAAAATAACCGCATTCGAACTGCACGAACACGGCGTCCCATGCACCTTGATACCCGACAATACCGGCGGACACCTAATGCAAAATGGCTTGGTTGACCTGGTCATCGTAGGCACCGACCGGGTGGCAGCCAACGGCGATGTGGCGAACAAAATAGGGACCTACCTTAAAGCACTCGCGGCGCACGATAACAATGTGCCGTTTTATGTGGCGATGCCGTTTTCATCATACGATGCAGACACAGCAACAGGTAGTGACATTGAGATAGAGGAACGTGTTGTAGAGGAGGTGCTGGTTATGGAGGGGATTGATGCGAGCATTATGGAGATTAAAAAAGGTCCCCATTTCCATGGGGATGACCTACGAAAGATTTATCTTACCAAAGAGGGCATACAAGCAGCAAATTACGGCTTCGATATTACGCCGGCCAAGTTCGTTACCGCCTACATCACCGAAAAAGGTTTGTACACTAGCCCCATGCTCGGTAATGCATCGCTGGAATAAGTATAATGTGTCGTAACACGCGCCATTGTCATTCCCACGAAGGTGGGAACCCACTAGCACGGGCATAATGCTCCTAAAAACCAATATCAAAAATACGCAATGTACAACGTTGCTATACCAACGACCATGTAGATAAGATTCAACGGCAATCCCACGCGCATAAAGTCGGTAAACTTATACCCCCCAGCTCCATAAACCATCAAATTTGTCTGATATCCATGAGGGGTGATAAAGGTGGCCGCCGAAGCATGTGCCACCATTAAGGCAAATGGCAGGGGATCAACATTCAGATTTACTGAAGTCGTGAGTGCAATAGGAAAGATAATTGCCGCCGCAGCCTGGGTGGTGATGTAGGCGGCCAGGACATTGGTGACGAGATAAATCCCAATCATAATGCCAAGCAAACCAAAGGGTTTGGTGATGTTGATGATGCCCCAAGAAACCGTATCCGCTAGGCCGGTCTTGACCATAGCGGTACCCAGGGCCAAGGCCATGACGATGATGAGTCCGAGATTGAAATCGAGGCTTTTAGCGACTTCTTTCGGATTTGCGGTTTTTGTGAGCATGAGCACCAATAAATAGGCCGATAAGCCCGTAAATAGCGTGATGAACTTAAGGGCCGACAATATGATGACTGAAGCCAATCCACCGAGAATGAGGATGGTAGTTAGCAGCTTCGGTTTAGTGATTTCACGTATAGTCTGGATGGGGTAGAAATCGTGGTAGTCATCCATCCGGGAGTTAAAACCAGGTCCGGCGAGCACCAGGATCACATCGCCCGGTTTGATCTTGATCGTGGCAGTCTTTTCCATCAATTTTTCCCCGTTACGGTGTATGCCCAAAACCACAGCATCATAGCGCTTGCGAAATCGGATCTCACGCACAGTCTTGCTCACCAATGGAGAGTTGTGGCTCACGACTATCTCCTTTACCTCGCATTGCTCTTTCTTGAGGAACTGACCGATCTCCGATAGGCGCAAACCCGGATATTTATCAATGAGCTCAGCCACTGCTTCAGTGTTACCAGTGAAAATCAGAATATCGTCTTTCGCCAGGGTAATCCATCCATTCGTTGAGGCAATTCGGGTCGGACCCCGATTTACCTCGGCCAGACTGAGTCCGCGTAAATCACTCAACTCAGACTCTGGAATTGTCTTACCAATAAGCTCACTCTTCTGGGTGATCACCGCCTCAACCATATACTCCCGCTCATGGGTGCTCATGTGCTTGAGGGTTGAGTCATGACTTGGTAGGAGTCGGTTACTAAAAAACACCAGGTACAGAATTCCGATCACAATCATGGGTACACCCACCCAGGCAAACTGGAACATGCCTAATTCGGTTAGCTCAGGTACAATGGTCTGCTCCTGCACGAATCCGTTCACCAACAGGTTCGTAGAGGTCCCGATCAATGTGGCACACCCTCCCAGGATGGCTGCATAACTCAGCGGGATTAAAAATTTTGATGCCGGGATCTCCTGGCGCTTGCTCCAATTTTGCACATAAGGCATCATGATAGCCACCAGGGGCGTGTTATTCAAAAATGCTGAAAATCCTGCCACGGGTAGCATCATTTTAATCAAAAAGCCTCGCTGTGATTTCGTTCGCTTAAAAATCGCATCAAACACGCCATCAATCACCCCAGTTTTGCGAATTATATCACCCACCAACAGCAGCATAATAATCACCAGCACCTGCTGATTGGCAAACCCGGCAATCATCTCTTTCGGGGTTAAAATCCCAAACATCGTCAACACCACCACCCCAGTTACTAAGGTAAAGGCTGTGCCAATAATCTCATCGTAGAGGCTGATCAGGATGAAGATGATGACCAGAATAACGAGTATGGAGTCGAATGTGAGCATTTTTTGTTTTCAGTGAACAGTGAACAGTTTTCAGCAAGTAGTAAGGATTGAGATGATGAAAATAATAAATCTTATTACTTTTTACTTGCTGAAAACTGAAAACTGAAAACTGTTTACTGAAATATATCTTTACCCCCTGAATCATCTGATTAGAATATGAATCATCTCAATGGCATAAAGAACCTATTC
>CAYUGX010000197.1:0-9419 GCA_964444375.1 uncultured Porphyromonadaceae bacterium
CTCGTTTTTGCTCAGTGATGTCTCGAGTAATGCCTAAAATACCAATAGGTCTGTTGTTGTGATCCCGAATAAAACACATGGATTGTTCTGTCCAAATGAGAGAACCATCTTTGCAGTATTCGCGCATTTGAAATCGTTTGCTCCGGTTAAAATCTACGTCCGGTTTTTCTTCTTCTTTCAATTCTGCTTGTAATATCTCAAGAGATCTGCGCAAATCCTCCGGTGGAACAACTTCATGGGGTTTTAATTGCATACATTCCTCAACGGTCCAGCCTTTTACTCTTTCAACGGATGGTGACAGATAGGTATATCTGAATCTCAAATCGCGCATCCATATGATATCATCTGTGTTGGTAGCGATGAGTCTGAGGCGATTATTAGCATCATCAATTTTGCGTTTTGATTCCAGCCAGGGTGTTAAGTCACGGATAACAGCATATATTAACTGTTTGTTCTGGTGGTCAATCATGCGTAAAGTAACCTCAGCATCAAAGAGTTCACCATCAAATCGTTGGTGAACCCATTCAAATTGATTGCTGCCATTTTTAATGGCTTGGTTGATCATTTTTCGGGCCTTTTTCCTGGAATTTTGCCCATCGGGTTGCAGAACCGGTGAAAAATCATTGGGTTCACACGCCAAAACCTCTTCTTTATTCTTTGCCCTTAATATGTTTACACAGGCCTGGTTGCATTGAAGGATTTTACTCCCATCCATTAACAATAAAGCATCACCTGATAGGTCGAAGAGCTTTGTGTATAAGGTCTCGTCTGGCATGTGCAAGTTCCCTGGTAATTCCAGAAGGCCAAATTAGAACGCAAAAACTCTACTAGCAACTTTTTTAACTGCAATTTGACGAATGCTTGCTATAAATGAGTTGAAATCATTGACAAGTGGTTTACTTGTATTGACGAATGCGTTAGTGAGTGAATGCTCACTTATTTAATCAAGGTCACAACAAGATAGTGGCCAATAAAAATGGCGAGAATACCCAAAAGTATAGTGGAGGCGATATAAATGAAATTCTGAGCATAGGCGCCTTCTTGAAAAAGCTTGATATTATCCAAAGCAAAGGCTGAAAAAGTAGTAAAGCCCCCGCAGAAGCCAACCAGCAGAAAGAGTGAAAGTGACTCTGAAATGATACTGGTTTTTTGAGATATCCCAAATAAGATACCGGCAAGAAAAGAACCGATAATATTTACGGCCAAGGTCCCCCATGGAAGACCTGTGTTAACCGGATTCTCCAAATACCGATAAACCAAGAACCGGAGTACACTTCCTGCGAATCCACCAGTACCTACTGCCAAAAGCAATTTTGCCATATCCTTAATAATCAGCCGGCAAAGATAGCAATACTTTCAAATAATCACTTGTTCCAGCTACATTCAGATGAAGCCCCATTCAACCTCTCATTCACTGGCACTCTATTCTGCACAACAGGTTCTTCGCAGTATGATTGTGGTAAAAAAACCGTAATTTTCCTTGAATTTGTAACCTAAACCAATTTCATCATGAAGTTAACTGCTATTGTGTTGAGAAGATGGGCTGGTTTGGCATTGTTGCTCTTATTTATCGGCGTAAATGGAGTCAATGCACAAAAGGTGCCCATTACTTTTACTGATTTCCATGGTTTTACTGGAACCGAGAAGTATTTGAAGGCAGTCGCTGCTGCCTATCCTCAAATCACTGAGCTAACTACAATTGGCGAATCAACAATGGGACGCCCTTTGTATACACTGATCGTTACCAATCGAAAAACGGGTGTAACGATCGACCGTTTTGTGGCTTTGCAGAACAAACGGAAAGAGAATGTGCAAAATGTGAAGCCCATGCCTAATCACGTGGGTAAACCAGGGCAGTGGATATGTGCAGCCACCCACGGTAATGAGTATACTGGCACTGAAGTGTGTTTGTACATCATTGACAAATTGGTGAGTGGCTATGGATCGGATGAGTCGATAACCGATTTGGTCGACAATCAAACTTTCTACATCTGCCCGATGGTTAATCCTGATGGGGTATACAATTCTGTTGAGTTGGGAATCCCACAGCGTTATAATTCACTAATGAAAGATGATGACAAAGATGGGAAAGTGAATGAAGATGGACCTGAAGATATCAATGGTGATGGGGTGATTACCTGGTTCAGGTATAAGGATAAGAAAGGGCGATACGTGCTTGATGATCAAGATCCCCGGGTAATGGTTAGGATTGGACAGAACCAGAAAACTGACAAAGAACGTTGGTCAATGATCAGGGAGAACAAAGACAATGACGGTGACGGAAAATATGGTGAGGATGGAGAAGGTGGCTTTGATCTGAATCGTAATTTTCCTGAAGGCTGGTTTACGGCAGATGGATATCAGGGAGGAACAGGTAAATATGCTACTTCAGCGCCTGAAACTCGCGCATTAGCCGAATTTTTTACAAATCATAAAAACATTCACCAGGCCCAGTTTTTCCATACCTCAGGTGGTTTTACCTTCCGTCCGATGGGATCTTCAGCCGATAATACCATGCATCCGGATGATGTTGCCATATACGACTATGTACTGGGGAAGAAGTTCATGGAGATATTGGGTTTTCCAATTCCAAAAGCCTGGCAGTATCCCGATTCACTGAGCTTCTATAAAGAAGAGATAAAAGCGAAATCCAAGAATAAGTATGCACACCGGAGGGGATATGAAATGCCTCGAACATGGCGTGTTTCCTACAACGAGACTCAAGACCGTGGATACGGCCATGGATTACAGGCCGATTGGGCGTATATGCAGCAGGGCGTGTTCTCACTGACCACCGAACTGTTTAATTACCGGACTGATTTGCCGGGTCATAAATTTGAAGGAGAGAATGCATATACTGAATACCAGCGTGCGGCAATCCAATATCAGGAAGAGAACTTTGGTGGAAAGCTATTTAAAGAGTGGAAGGCTTTTACTCATCCCCAGCTGGGTGAAGGAGAAGTCGGGGGTTGGTTGCCTCAGTATGGCAGCAATAATGCATTTCCGGGAGAAGCTTTACTGAAAATTTGTGATGATCATTGGCAGTTTGAGAAATTCAGAGCTGAGCTTATGCCCAAAGTCACGATTACCTCTGCCACAGGGAAGGTGCTGGAGAAGATTGGCAAATATAAAATTGTCGAGGTAACGGCCAAAGTTGAGAATCAAGGGAAACTGGCCACGCATCTTGGGAATGGAGCCCGCCTGGCCATGAATCGACAGGATGTAATTTGGTTGATTGCACCAAGAGATGAAGTGTCGTTTCTACAAGGAGCTGTTTGGCAATCTGTTGGGGTGCTTGCTGGTACTGCCAAAGTGCCAACTGTTAGGGGTGGAAAACAAAAGGCCGAAGCCAAATGGATCGTCAAAATGAAGGGGAATACACCACTCAAAATAGTACTGACTTCGCAAAAGGGAGGAACTGTTGTCGAGGAAGTAGACATTAAATAAAAGGAGGACACATTATGAAAACGATACAAAAAATACTTATCAGTTTAACTGTTATAGTTATTTGCTTGGTCCTCAGTGGAATGTCTGAAAGCCAGGCACAAAAGAAGTTGCAAACCAGTCCGGGAGGATACCATGGTGAACTGGATTTTCCGATTAGTTGGCAAAGGTATTATGGCTATGCTGAATGGACGCAAATCATGAAGGATATTGCGAAGAAGTATCCTCATTTGGCAACTGTAGAAAGCATTGGAAAAAGTCGGATGGGAAGAGACCAATACCTGATTACCATAACCAACAAGAAATCTGGCGACCATAATTCAAAAACTGCGATGTGGGTAGATGGCGCGGTACATGGAAATGAGGTGAACGGGATTACCTGTTCCCTATACCTGATGTGGTATCTTCTGACACGGTATGATTATGATACCTATGTCTACAATCTAGTAAACAATAGTACTTTTTATATTCTACCCGGTGTAAACGTTGACGCCAATGAGTCATATGTCAAGTACCCCAATACCGCAAATAACCCAAGAGAGCCTTATCGGCCTGAAGACAATGATGGCGATGGTCTTTATGATGAAGACCAAACTGAAGATGTAGATGGCGATGGTGAGCTTTCAACTATGTATATTGAAGATCCAAAAGGTAACCTGCGACTTTCTGAAGATAAAAGACGATTCGTCGCAGTTGAAGAAGACAATTATCCGGGCAAGCGTTTCAAACGAATTGGATCAGAGGGATTCGACAACGATGGTGATGGGCGAATCAATGAAGATGATATAGGTGGTCCAGACCCCAACCGGAATTATCCCTACGGCTGGAATATGGCAGCAGGTAATCCTTATCCCATGTCAGAGCCTTGCACACGGAATGCCTATGACTTTATGGTCGCTCATCCAAATATCATGGCAACATTCCATTATCATAATACCGGTCGATTAATTATGTTCCAGGCACCACAACCTGCAAAGAACCAGCAGGCACAGTCTGGCCAGAGAACTGGGCCTTATGGCATGTTTGGCCGTCAACAGGTATCTGCAGAGCAACGTCTGTCCCAAATGCGGAAGGAAAATAAGTACGCACAGTATTTTGATCGGCGAGTTCCCCGTGAATTCCAGCATGATCTTGATGTTCAGGTCGATATTGTTACAACCGGTGCACGTATAATGAAGAACTATAGACCCGTTTTTGGTGGTTTGTCTGGCCAGGCCCATGCGGCTCCCTATTACATGTTGGGTTGCTATTCATACCTGATTGAATTGTGGGGTACGCCCACTCATGATATTGATATCAATAACGATGGTCGCGCCAGTGATGAAGAGTTCATGCAGTGGATCGATATTGAGATGACTGGCGAAGGGTGGATCAAACCACACAAAGTAGATCATCCCGATTTGGGAGAAGTATGGATTGGTGGTTCAGCAAAAAAACACATTAGAAGGACACCTCCTGATCGTTATGTTGAGCAAGAGGCTGATAAGAATGCAAAATTTGTGATGTATTGCGCCTCTCAGTTCCCAAAAGTAGAGGTTGATGATATTGATTTTACTGATCTGGGTGATGGACTGTATTGGGTTGATGTTACGGTGAAGAACGAAAAGAGTTATCCGACTGCCTCGGATCGGGCAAAAAAGCTAAAGTTATATGATCAGGATAAGCTGACTTTTACGTCATCAAATAACATTAGCATCATCAAGTTGGATAAGAAGTTGCCTATTCAGGATCCATACCAAAGCTCAGGTGGATTCTTTGGTTTCGGTCGGGGAGGTGGCGCCAGCACAGCATTGAAGCCAGGAGCCGATGAGACTACTGAGTTGTGGATCAACGCCAAAGACAAGCAGACCATCCGTTACCTGGTGAAGAAGACAGGTGGGAAAGGTTGGATAGAGATGAAACTGAAGTCAGTCAGAGGTGGTGAAGACAAGATGAAAGTCGAGTTGTAATGTGGTATGGGTTGATAATTATCAACCCATACTTTTTACTTTGATCCCACCATAAAACTCGGTACCTGGTCAACGTTGGCCAGTTTATTGGTAATTAAATACCCCAATTTGCAAATCTGTTCTGCCTTGGCATAGTCAATTTTGTCTGCATCATCAGTAGGCCGGTGCAGGTCGGGGTGTACGCCAGAAAAGAAGAAGAATGCCGGGATGTCTTCACTGATAAAACTTTGATGATCACTACCACCAGGTGAATCCTGGTCATTGTCAAAAATCAATGGGAAATCAGTGACACCTGTATTGAGTTCACCAATGAAAGATTCAAGCTCCTCAACATATCTTTTGTTTGTTACAACATAATGTGCCCTGGTCTCTTCGTTCTTTGGACTGCTACGGCCAATCATGTCCATGTTGACATTGAACTTAAGCTGATCTTGAGGAAACAAATCACTACCAATGAAATGTCTCGAACCGATCAGTCCCATTTCTTCTGCTGTATAGGTGATAAAGACCACGCTTCGCTTACCAGGATTCAAAGCCATGGCTTCTGCTATTTCCATGACGCCTGAGGATCCACTGGCATTGTCATCTGCTCCATTGCAAACCTGGCCTTGTTGAGGCCTGACATGATCAAGGTGAGCACCAACGACAATGTATTCGTCCTTCAAAACCGGATCTGTTCCTCTCACAATACCGATGACATTGTTTGAGGGTTGGATGTCTTCTTTTTCAATCTCAATTCCACTGGTCAGAACGGTATTTGGTAACAAGCCAGTCTGGTAGCCTTTAAGGGCTTTGTCTACGGGAATGAGTGCTTTGCCTTTGCTATCAACCAAAATACCCTCCAATGCTTCAGGCTGGGCCACATAGATCGATGGAAATGATCCGCGACCACCTCTCCGTGAGCTGCCCTTGTAGGCAAATCTTTCCTGGCTTAATTCGCTCGTGAGGCTATTAAAATCAATAGCGCCAGAACCATCGGGGTCTACTAAAATAACAGCGACGATGCCGGTTCGAAATAAACCATTAAACAGCTTGGTATAGATTCCCCTCCGGCTGTTGTATTTATTATGAACCTCCTCTGGTAGTATGGGTTTCCCCTTTTTCATCGGAGCACCTATCAGGCACACAGCTACCTTACCTTGAAGTTCCAATCCTTCCAGATCGTTCCATTTGTAATTGGGCTCGTTAATACCATACCCGACCCATACCAACTCAGCTTTATCGTGATTGTGGTTATTTCCCATCATCACCTTGAAGTCTTTGTGGTGCTGCAATGGGTTTTTCTGACCATCTATAGTGATGTTGAAATTGAAGTTTTCACTGTACTTTGTTCTGGCAAAAGGAACACCCTGGAAAAATGTTGGGTTTCCATCTTCATCTTCCAGTACGGGCTCCAATCCTGCTGCAGCAAACTGACTGGCTACATACTCTGCTGCAATCTGATATTCTGGGGTAAGTGATTGTCGCCCATTCAAGAAGTCTGAGGCCAGGAAGAAAATGTGATTCTTCAATTCAGCTGCCGTAATCGAAGCCAGGGCTTCATCTGAATTCGTTTGCGCCGATAATGCACCTGATAGAAGGATCATCAGCCCAGTAAGTGAAAAGAAATGTTTTGTTATAGACATGGTTTTTATTTTACTGGAATTGGGATTTAAATGTACTTATTCAGTAAACACAAAACCATGGAAACTGTTTAATGACATCCCAAAGTCTAATATTCACACGATTCTCTGTCATCGACCACATAGTAGGATTTGTAATTCTTTGCCTCCGGATCCATGCATCCCTTTAAATTGAGCAATTTTACGACCCTGAAATCTACCGGAGAAGACTCACCTTGTAATGCGATAAAGCCACCTGAGATTTTTTGCGATCCATAATGCTTGAGCATTTGTTCGTAGAGCTTGTCTCTCGGGTCCAGCGTGGGGTTGGTATACGTAATGACAGTATCGCCATTAACGATGTGCCAAATTTGTTCGTTGCCGTGGGCAACAGTTTCAACTGTTACCCATTGATCACCATCGTAGGTTTTCGAATCTGAATTGGTGCAATGTTGAGTGAACAATTCATCATACATATCTACATTCGTGCCCGGTGTGCATAAGTTCCCGGTCGGACGATCACCATTTCCCAGTCCACCCAGGTATTGAACCTCAATTGAAGTCGGAAAAGGTTGGTCTAGTTCCATGCTTTCAACCGATTGTGAATGAATCATGGCCCCTGAATTGCGAACTGCCCAACCCGGGCCACCGGTCACTTGCTCTCCAACAAAACGATATTCTACGATCAGTTTGTAATAGGAAAAGGGCTCTTCATAAAACAAATGAGTAAACTCCCCGCTGAAATCACCGTATTCGTCATAAACCATGCGCAATAAACCATCTTCCACCATGACAGTATTGTTGTAGTTTTCACCTGCCGGATGTTTGGTGATTTTCATGGTCCAGCCATTCAGGTCTTTCCCATTAAAAAGATCAATCCATTCTTCCTGATTCGGATCGTGCTGATTACATCCAGTCAATAACAGTAATGCACCTAAAAAAACAAATAGAGATTTCATATTGATACGGTTTAGTTTTACCTTGCTAAAAATAGCAGTTATTTACTAAACTTAATGACCACCATTCTGATGAAAAGAAACCAGAATATCCTGATTGGTATTTTCGCTATTGTCTGTATCATCGAGCTTGTAAGCAGGTGGTTGGAAAACCATACCCTTGAGTACATGGCAAAGCCATTGATCATGCCTTTATTAGCTCTTTATTTTTTGTTGTACAGTCAGAAAAAGAGCTTTAGGTTGATCATCATACTGGCCTGTTTCTTTTCTTTCGTTGGGGATATGTTTCTCATGTTGTCGCATACCAATGAGATGCTTTTTTATGCAGGAGTGGGTGGTTTCTTCTTGGCCCAAGTGTGTTATATGATTGCTTTTCTACGTTACAGTGAAAACACTGGGAAAGGTTTCTTGGTGAAGCAGCCCCTCTGGATTGTGCTTTTTTTAGGTTACCTGGCTGCGGTCTTAATTTTACTATTCCCAGGAATGGATGGATTTATGCGTCCTGTTATTGTGATCTATGGTTTGTCACTCGTGGGTATGTCAGTCACAGCACTCAATCGGAGGGGTAAGGTGAGCCCTGCAGTTTTCAATCGTGTTTTTGTGGGCTCAATTTTCTTTGTGATATCCGATTCGATGATTGCAATCAATAAATTCTACCATGAGATTCCTAAAGCCTCATTCTTGATTATCCTAACCTATATTTTAGCTCAAGTCTTGATTATGAGTGGTCTGGTAGTTGAGAAAGAGTATTCAAATCAGTGACTTATCTAATCCGCAACGTTGTAGACTGATATTCCAAAGGGCGGTAGCTGCATCCGGATCATAGGATTGCCTTGATGAAGCTTTTCTTTTCTTGTTGACATAGTAACCTCCTGATTGATTTTCAACTTCGTGGGAGCTAGCCAGGAAAACCACTGTATTTGCCCCATGGCTGACGGGCTTTGCAATTTTCTGATATACCTTCAGGGGCCATGGAGTAACTTCACCATTTCGACCAAACCCAATCCTGGTTCCCACTAATCCAGGGTGTACCGCATTTGAACTGATCCCCTGTTGATGAAGTCGACTACAGAGACCATAGGTGAAGACCACCATGGCCAACTTCGATTGAGCGTAGGCCCTGAGGAAAGTATACTGTTTCGTCAGATCCAGATCGCTAAAATTAATATTGCCCATCCGGTGAACTGATGAAGTAAGGTTGATGATTCGGGCTGTTTTTGGTTTTTTAAGCAAATCAATCAACAACTGGGTCAATAGAAAATGGGCGAGATAGTTAACTCCTAAACTTTTTTCGTATCCATCGATAGTCTCTGTCCGGCGTCTTAACATAACTCCCGCATTGTTGATTAAAACATCAATCTTATCTAAATCCTCATGCAATTGCTCAGCAAGCTGTCTAACCTGACTTAGATCTGAAAGGTCGCAGGTGTACTGGTCAACCAGTTCTGATCCACTTTCTTCCATAATGG
>CAYUGX010000198.1:0-9325 GCA_964444375.1 uncultured Porphyromonadaceae bacterium
TAGTTCATTACGTGCTGCAGTTCCACATATGCAGGCTGCTCTACGTCAATCAGCTTCTTAATATCCAAGACATTACGTTTGCCGTTACACAATAATTGCAATTCCCTGTTGAGTCGACCAATCGATTCGATGGGGAATTTCTTTTCATACTGTTTTGTTGCTTCAGAGATGGCCTGACGATATCCACCATATCCATTTTCTTTAACTTTTTGAGTTGGAGTGGGGATAAGCTTATATGCTTGTTTTTCAAGCTTGGAATCATCCATTTTGAAAGGTTTCAGGGCATATTGGTTTTCTTTGACTCGCAATTGGCTCTCTAAATAGGCTAAATTCTGAATCTGAATTGTGCTAAGTAAGCTAATCTGGGTTTGCAAAGCTTCCTTTCCCTCGTCAGTCTGTATCAGTTCACCAACCGTCTCCAGCGTTTCCATTTCATTCATGGCGATTGCCTGAATATCAGCGACGGCCTTTTTATACACGGCTGTAAGTTTATCTTTTGTGGCCTTCAGCAGGTTACCCGTTGAGATCGTCAATTGGTGACCCAGGCGGTGCTGGGCATTGCCAAACACTTCTGCAGCAATATTCAATCCCACCTCATCGTCAGCAACAGCGATTGAATAGGCTGCTGCAGCACCAAGAAATGCTACCCGCTTCATTTGTGTCGGATCACAGGCATCCGGTCGGTCATTAGAGCTATGGTAATAATGGTCAGGCCAGTTGTTTAAGCAGATACCGGGTACACCGACGGCCCAATCATTAAACACAGCATGATCAGATGCACCAATGTAGGCTTCAATGCTATAAGCAAATGGATCATCAGTTCCCGTGGGTGCCACAATTGGCTTCAAGAATGGGTGACGTCCGGTGGGTGTACAACGAATAATGTTGTTTTCACTGATGTAGCGCATGTAACATTGCATCACATCGTTGATGTAATGTGGATTTCCCATCGTGGTTCGGTGCATATTCAAACGACTTTGATTAGCCATCATTTCAAGACCGACCATGTCTAAATTGATATTGCACAAGGTCCTTTCCATAATGTCTGCGTGCTTCTTCACCCATGGAATGGTACCCGAGAATTCAGGAATCCAAATAAAACGAATGCTCCTATTAGGTCGCTCAAGCCGACCTTCCTCGTACAGGGTGTTGAGCATCCTGGCCATTTCAAGTATGGCAGCACTGCCTGATATATTATCATTGGCCCCTTGCTTGACATACCCTTCATAAATGTGGGCACAAATAATAATCTCCTCGCCACCTTTTTCAGTCCCTTCAATGACGCAGGTTGGTACTTGCATATCCAACTCTACTCGAGTGGCCTTGACTTCGGCTTTTACCCTGATTTGCTCGCCACGGAGCAGTCGGTTTCTCAAAATATGTCCTTCTCTGGGTGGCATCCTGAAAGCAAATCCCTGATTGCCACTACCCCGCATGCCCCCAGTTGGGATTTGCAGCGGGTCAATCAACGAGCGTGATGATTCAAAACTCACCAAGCCCTCTAATCCGAACTCCATCAAACGATTCAAATTACGCAGACTACCTGATGTCAGGCCTATTTTTCCCTTCAGGTCAACCTTTTCTGGATCTATAGACCTGCCATCACCCACCCAAACCAAGTCGGCTTCAAGTTTAGCATCTTTGCTACCACTAGCCAGAAATAGGGGTAAATCTTCATAATCAACGATCTTGGTATACCGGGGACTCACTTCCCAAAGTTTTCCGACCAGGCCTTTCCATGTACTTGTCTTTCCAACTAGTTCGACATCCGCACTTTCAATTCCATATTCTTGCAACTTAGCCAGCACATATTCTGATTCTGCCAATAGACCAGAATACTCATCGACTGGACGAACACGATTATAGGCAGACATTTCAATAATGTGATTAAATGCTCTTTCGCCCGAGGCTTCGCCTATCAACTCGTCGAGCTCATGCTCAGAGATCAAGCCGTATTGGTTGTAGTAGTTCCACTGGGCCGAAAGCGCTTGAAACGCCAGACATAGCAATAAAAATCCGATAGTTCTTTTCATGGCAATAGATTTAGTGGGTGCAATTTACTCTTTGATCTGTCATATTTTTATGCTTTGCAATCACTTCAGTCCATTTTTCGTATTTTCGTCGCCATGAATTCAATAAAGGCAATTGCTGTATACTGCGGATCAAGCGCTGGTTTTAATGGCCAGTATGCTGAGGCAGCCTATCGGATGGGCGAAGAGCTTGCTTCTCAGGGTTATGATATGATTTTCGGGGGAGGACACATTGGATTAATGGGTGAGGCAGCGAATGGTGCACTATCAAAAGGGGGTAAAGTCACAGGCGTGATTCCAGATTTTTTAGAAGATAGAGAACTCGGACACAAGGGCATCACTGAGTTAATCAGGGTTGGCAGCATGCATGAGCGTAAGTCACTTATAGCGAAGAAAGCCCAGGCCTTCATCGCCTTACCAGGGGGATTTGGTACCCTCGAAGAAATCAGCGAGATCCTCACCTGGGCACAATTGGGATTGCATCAGCATCCTTTTGGATTCCTCAATACCAAGGGTTATTACAACGACCTGAAAAACTTCTTCAATCACATGGCTACCGAAGGCTTTCTCAAAATTGAGCAATTTGAACAAATCACCTACGAAGAAGATCCTGAAAAACTACTAGTAAAGATTAGCCAGACCCAGATCGATTATCTGGATAAATGGTTACGGTAAGAATCTGATGCATACAGGCTTCGACAGCTGAATCTGCTGCCCGCTATATTCCAGTTTCCCGGTTTTCTGGTCAATCTTACAGACCACCAGGTTGTTTGATCGTTGATTGGCAACAAGTAGAAAAAGGCCATCAGGGCTTATCCCGAAGTTCCTCGGCCAGTCTCCCATTACCGCTTGATGTTGGATCCGATCCAGCCTGCCTGTTTTGGCGTCTCGCTGATAAACTACGATGCTGTTGTGTCCCCGGTTTGACGCATAGACATATTTGCCTGTTGGATGCACATGCACATCCGCGCAGTAATTCATACCAGCATAATCATCCGGTAGGGTATGATAGGTCTCAATAGCATGCAATTGCCCTGTTTCAGATACAGAAAGTGCATCGAGTGTAGAATTCAATTCATTGAGCACATACACATGCCGGTTATCTGGTGAGAAATCGAGATGACGTGGACCTGCCCCTGGGGCACATGTGTATCCTGATGCACTGTCAACCTGCATACCATCACCCTCATTATTAATTTGATAAACCAAGACCTGATCGGTTCCCAGATCGCAGGCAATGGCCATATTCATCGGTTCAAAGAAAGAAATGGAATGGGCATGGGGTGCACTTTGACGAGCTTTATTGGGTCCCTCTCCAACATGTTGATATACGCTTTTTAGGGATTCAAGACTTTGATCATCCTGCCGGATATTGATCAGCCCAACATTTCCGCCACTGTAATTAGCGACAAAGAGGAGACTACCTTCATCATTGATCGACAAATGACAAGGATTAGCGCCTCCACTCGACACCGGATGCCCCAATTCCAGTCTGCCATCACTGATGTTGATACTCCAAACTTCACCATTGCCCTGTTGATCCGCAGATTCAGCGACCGAATAGGCTGTTTCGCCTTCGGGATGAAGTACGAGGAATGATGGGTTTTTTATCCCTGAAAGACTGGATTTGATTGTTATTGATCCGCTTTTTGGCACTAGCTCACAGTAATAAACTCCCGTTGAATCAGCCGGTGCATATGATCCTACAAGAAAAGGAATCGGTTGTAAGGAAGATTGGCAGCTACTGAGCAGTAATCCGGCAAATAGTATAACAAATATCTTACCTACTATTCTCCTGTCCATCACTATTGTTTGATAATCTCAATTCTTTTGATCACATCCCCAACATCGAGTTGGTGAACTACTTCCATTCCGGATACCACATAGCCAAAGTTGGTGTATTTACCATCGAGGTGAGGTGTAGGTGAATGGGTAATGTACCATTGTGAACCTTCTGTGTCTTTACCTGCCGAAGCCATTCCCAGGGTTCCTTCAACAAATGGTGCAGGCGTAAACTCTGAACGAAGGGTAAACTCTGGGCTTCCCCAGCCATCGCCACGTGGACAACCATCTTGCATCACAAAATTCGGAACTACCCGGTGCAATGGCTTTCCGTTATAAAAACCAGACTTGACCAGTTGAATGAATGCCCCCACAGTTCCCGGGCACCAATTTACGTTGAGCTGCACAATGATATCCCCTATATCGGTGACAATAGCCAGTTGTTGCTTTGGGTGGATTTTTGTCACTCGTTCCCAATCAATTGGATGGTTGTATGATGGTTTTGGCAGTCTGGTGATTTGTTTGTCCATAAAATACGCAAGAGCAACTATCAGGCTATTGCGAGCTTCAACCAATTCGGGAGCCTGGGCTCGATTCAAGGCGGTTTTAAGAAACTCAAAGTCATCGAGGGTTTCTTTATACTGTAGCTTTGGATCACTCAAAGCCCCTGCTGCCAGGCTAACTGCAGGTACATCACCAGAGGCAATTGCTCTTTTGAATAAACGCAAAAACTCGTCATCCAGATCAGTCCCATCTTTCATCAAATCCCCCTTTGCAGTGGCATACTGCCTGCTCGAGCGCATGGTTACGAGCGTTTCAACCGCCGAGGTGGAGATAACGGGATATCTTGATTTAAGCCATTCTTGTTCTACGAATGCGTATTGAGTAGGATCAGAGCCAAAAGCTTTCAGAATCCAGGCCTTTTCTGTTGGGGACCCGGCTTTCTCATACTGGTCAAAAACGTTCTTTCTCATTCGCTTGGTCAAGCTTTTCTTTCCTTCGACCAGGTCCATCCCTTTAGCGAGGAGAACCGCCCGACTTCGCCAGGATGCGGCCTGATCGATTGCCGAGAGATGGGTCTGCAAATCAGTATATACCGCATGAATCTGAATCCTTTCTGCTGCCGCTGCAGCCAGGGCCCGGTGCTCACCAATGGCCATCTTGTACACCAATTTGTTCGCCTTGTTCCAAGGTAAATATGCCATACTATTTAAGATATTCACCTTGATTCGGTAGTCGATATCATTGTTCAGAAGATTCTCAACCAGGGGCCAGGCTTCAAATTGCTCAGCTTTGATAACAGCTTTAATCAATTGCGACCGAATAAGATCATTGCGCTCATTGTCAAACAATTGCCTCACTAATACAGCATTTGATTTTAACCATTCGATATCAGCATAACGGGCTAGATAATAGGAGGCAGCCGTCAGACCGGCCAGACTTGATCCCTCAGCACAAATCGCAACCATCCTTTCATGCGCTTCAGCTGAGGAGATTCCGCGTAATGCGAAGCGCAATATTCCGGTGGCCTGACCCTCTGTCTCTTGCAATTCGAGTGCATCTTCGGCTAGCCAAATCAAATCTTCAAGGTTTCCGGTTTTACCCAGGGCCTCATACAGCATCCCTCGTACCAGTGGCTTCTTTTCGATCTCGAGTAGTGACCGAATACACACTGCAGCCGAATCGTCGTAACTTTGTCCAAGCGCAAAAGCACCAGCAATCCTGATACCATCATAATTGCTAATCATGGCTTGCATGATACTATCTTCAATGCCTTTTTCTTGTACACTACCTAAACAGAGCAAAGTCTCAAAGCGATACTGCATATTGCTGTCACGCAAATAGGGTAGCAACTGATCAACAGCCCTTTGATCAGCCAGATCGTGAATATGTTGCAAGACTGTATCGCTAAATTTGTTTGTATTATCCTGCCCTTGAGCAGATTGGCCGGTGGCAAGCCATACTGCAATACTTGCTATTGCCGTGATAATGAAGGCCAATTCAACAATTTGTCGAATGATGCGGGTTATTTGCCTAGTCTGTATCATGGGATTCACTGGTTAGCATACCATCATAAAAAGTTTGCAGGATGTTCGATCGAATATTCAAATCGTACAATTTACTGTTATCCCGGGTTGGATACACCCGGTTTGAAAGAAAGATATACAAAAGACCGGTATCTGGATCAGACCAAACCAGGGTACCGGTGTACCCTGAATGACCAAAACTGGAGCGACTTGATGAATAGGCCGGGTAAGCCTCAACTGGATCCAGTTCTTTATTATTCAGCAAGGGTTTATCAAAGCCCAGACCCCTGCGACTGCCTTCTTCAGCGTATTGATAGCGGATGAACTCGTTTACCGTCTCTTCCTTGAAAAAACGCTGTCCTCCATAATTTCCCTTCCATAAATACATCTGATGCAATTTTGCCAGGTCTTCAGCAGTGGCAAACAATCCAGCGTTACCCGAAATGCCACCCATCATCGCAGCTCCTTCATCATGAACGTAACCTCGGAGTTGCTCATTGCGAAAAAAATCATCTTTCTCTGTCGGGACGATCCGATTAAGATCAAAAAAACGCAAGGGATTATAAACCAGGGTCCAGGCTCCTAGTGGCCTGAAAAACTCGGTGTAAATGTACTCCTCATAACATCGATCAGTCAAGTGTTCGATCATGGCCGGATACAAATACGAGGGTAGTCCGGAATACAAGTATTCACGTTTGTCTCGTAATGGTGCTTCACGAATAGCTTTGTAAATCTTGTTGGTATAGGTTCGGTGAATCCATAAGCTATCAGACACCCGGATGGGATATCGTTTAGAAGGTTCAGGCTTAAATGTATACCATTTAAAACTGCCATTCTTTCGTTGGGTATCTTTATAAAACGGTATCCAGGGTAGAAGGCTCCCCTGATGAGCTAAGGCCTCTCTAAGTGTCAGCCAGGCTTTATCAGTCTTTTTAAAATCTTCCCAGTACGAGCTAAAGGGGGCATCCAATTCCATTTTGCCCTCCTCAACCAAACGCATCACCCCGGGTAATGGCCCTGAGACTTTTGTTACGGAGGCCAAATCATATATAGCGTTGGGTTTGACTTCCTGATTCTGATCATAAGAATAATAACCATAGCAATTTTGAAAGAATACCTGGCCATTTCGAGCTGCCAAAACCTCACAACCGGGAAATGCTTTTTGGAGTAAGCCATGCTCAACTATCGAATCAATTTTCTTCGTAATGAATTGTCCATCTAGACCAACGGCCTCTGGAATGGTATACCCTAAACGAATACCTCCTTCGGTATCAACACCCTCTCCTGCCCTGAAAGTCGTTCCAATATCCACAGGTAACCTGCCCGTTGCACCAATAGCACCAAATACCAGTTGGGCTGAGAGGTCCTGAGTCAGAAAACTCTCCTGATAGGCAACTACTATACCAGCGGCGTTCTTTAGCCCTTTCAATTTTCCCAGCGCATAGGGATTTCCAAACAAGGTGAGAACGGTCTCATTCTGAGCCATTAAGTTTCCACAAAAACTCACTACATGACCGGTCAAACCATAGTTTTTCTGTGGTCGCTGATCCAGATTATGCAAAGCCAGCAATACCAGGTCATAGGCTTTGAGCTCGGCAAGCAGTTTTTTGAATTCCGACTCATCTGATTGATGGGGCACCGTATAATGGTCAACCTGGGTATAACTGTCCACTCTGGTTTGAAAGGTTGATTTTGAAGACCGACCTAGTGACACAGCTGCAATTTTTTTTTGGTCTAAGGCTTTAACAGGTATGATGTCATCCCGGTTGCGTACAACGGTAAGGGAAGCTGCCACCAGCTCCCGGTTTAAAATCCGTGCTGCTGGTGTATTCAGCATTTGATCAATTTCTGAAGTATTCAGCTCTGTCCATTGATCGAGTTGCGCCCATTTCTTTACAGCCAATACCGTTTTGCATGAAAACTCAAACTGACTACCCTCAATTCTATTCTCAACAAGTGCCTGCCGGATGGAATCAATGGCTAATCCGACATCCTCAACGTATACCAGCAAGTCATTTCCGGCTTGGAGGGCTTTCACTTCGATTTCACCCGGTGGAAAGTGATTAGTCACTCCTTTCATGTTCAGGGCATCGGTCATAATTAATCCACTAAAACCAATTCCTTGTTTAAGAAGGCGTCTGGTGACTCGCTCAGAAAGTGTGGTTGGCAGGTTCACCTGGGGATCAAGAGCCGGCACAAACAAGTGGGCAATCATCATAGCCCCTAATCCGGCCCGTATATTTTGTCGGAATGGATAGAGCTCGATATCATTCAATCGATGCTTACTGTGCTTGATCACCGGTAAGGCATAATGTGAATCTGTATTGGTATCCCCATGTCCGGGAAAATGTTTACCAGTTGCCAAGATACCAGCATCCTGCAATCCAAGCATATAGGCCTGACCTTTCTTACTCACCAGATACTTATCTGATCCGAAAGACCGGTAGTTAATGACTGGGTTATCGGGATTGTTATTAACGTCTAAAACCGGGGCGAAATTGACCTGCATTCCAGTAATTCGGAGTTGTCGACCTATTTCTTTACCCATTTCAAAAATCAGGGAATCATTCTGGATCGCTCCCAGGGCCATTTGGAACGGAAAACGTATGGTACTATCCAGTCTCATGGCCAAACCCCATTCGGCGTCAATACCCATCAATAGCGGTATCTTTGATCTGCGCTGGTAGTCATTGACCAGGTTCATCATGCGGCCAGGTCCACCCTGGAAGAAAGCAATCCCACCAATTTTATACTTTTCAACCAATCGTCTGATCTCAGCTTCATGAGCGGATCCTTTATTTGACCAGGCAGGAACCATTATCAGTTGGGCAATTCGCTCTTCAATAGTAAGTGACTCATAAACAGAATCTACCCAATCCCAATCAGTAGAATAAAATGGTGGTAATTGATAGCTTTGAGCCCAAGCCATTGATTGAAAAGACAGGAAAATGAGAGATATAAAAACAACACGCTTCATAGTCAAGAAATTTGCACCCTAAAGGTAGGCAATACACGTCATAATTCTAGCTCAACCTGTTATGGGGCAGGAATGCTGCTAACCAATTCTAAAATCTTTTTAGTCATCTCTTGCGGTGATGTCTGATCAATTTGAACATATTGATAATTTCGTATTGGCCATTTGCGGGAAACCTTGTCTACCAAGCGATCCCGTACTGCCCAGATTTGAATGATATCCGGGCGTTCGCCTAAAGCCAGCAGATCGCTGCTCCATCCCTTGTTACGAAGTTCTAATGGACCTACTTCGTCTATGATGATTACATCACAGCTGTCATTCGCATCCCGGATGATTTTCTTTCCAAATTGTTCGCCTGTGGGATCAATATAAAAACGTCCAACTTTGTCCCAATTTTCGTGTGGTTCAATGGTGCAGAAACCCGAGCGCGTTTTGTCGGTTAACGAAATCAATCCGTATCCGCTTCTTGATCCATCGGTATGAATGGCTTTAGCAATAAAACCACCTGTGGT
>CAYUGX010000199.1:0-9281 GCA_964444375.1 uncultured Porphyromonadaceae bacterium
GGCCGTTGGGATCCTGATAAGGACCTTCAAAAAAATCGAATCCAAGTGCAGGTGGATTTTCCCCATACGCTTGCGCTTCTCCGCTTCCGTCAACCGCATCACCGTTGTATACGTAACCAATTCCTTTAGACACATGGCAACCCACATAATCATCGCCATAAAAACCCAATTCACAATCTGAATAAACACCGAAATAGGTTTCAATCAAGGTATAAGTTGACCGGTTGATCAGAGCAAAGTTGTAGAAGCTCATATCATTCAAATCGTCATTCGTGAAAAACTCGAATGCCTGGGCCCTGATTTCCATACCAATGGCCTCCCCAGATGGATTATAGTGGATATTACCCCGGTCATTATAAACCCACCAGATGGTAGCATCACCATACAGTCGAGGACGTCTCAATTCCCGACTGGTACCACAAGGAAGTATTCCATCTAAATCGTAGAATGGATAGTCGCCGTCTGCGGGGTTATAAAAACCATCATCATTGTTGTCCCAGAAGGGAGCCAGGTAGAAGTCATAACCTGCCGAAGCATCTGCATGTGCTGGCCAATCATGGATGATCTCTGGGATAACGTAACCATCAAATTCAGGTCCGCGTTTTTCAGCGGCCGTATTGTACCATTCTCTAAAGGCATCAACCTGGTAACGGGTTATCTCAAAGTGACGATCATATTGATAGCAAACTTCAATGTCGGTTGTGCCCCGGCCTTGACCAACCATTAATAGTGGCCCTGGCCAGAAGTTTCTTGCGCCTTTGTATCGAATCGCGGAAAGTTTAATCTGTCGGTTTACATCGGTTCCCCCAATCCAAATACCACCCGAATATAGTGCCATTTGCTTTGAACCTTTTGGCACTTCATAACCCCCTGTGCCTGTTTCATCTGACCACAACAGACCATCCATGTGTACCCAGGTCCTCACATTGTTCAAAGATATCTCAGTCACACTGTTCCCCCTATGACAGGCAGCGGTCATTTGCTTCAGTTGCTTAACCCGTTTACGACTGGTCTCATTGTCGGGCTCTTTGGCTTGCATATCAACAAAAGGAAATAATCCAATGAAAATTAATAAAGCGATAGGCCTGAATTTCATAGCTGCATAGGTCGGTTAGGTTATCATAAAGATATAAAGATTCAACAGATTGTTGATGAAAGCAAAACTTATGGGCAATCTTGACAGTTCTTAACAAATGTTGACCGAGGCTTCATAAAACACCTTCAAACCTTCAGTAATTTAGTCAACGGAATATCCAAACCACCTAACTTAACCACCTATGGTTCTGTCACCTGTCAGCCGAGATATCGGCTGACAGGTGATGGTTTTTTTTACCCTACACTCCCGGTAAACCGGGATCTCCGCTTCGCTTCGACTTGCAACCTGCACCATTTTTTGTAACTTCCTGCTGAATACCAAAACCACCTCAGTACCATGAAAAGATTATACCTATTATGCGTTATTCTGGTAATGGCTGGAGTATCAAACTTCGGATGGAGCCAGTTTTATCAGGTCTATGGCTATACCACCCTCGATGCCAGCGAAAAGGAGTTGGTTTTGTGGAATACCTACATACCCCTATCTAACCAGACCTATTCATTTTTTGGTGAAGATGTAAATCGCCAGGGACTCTTTGCCCATTCTCTTGAAGTCGAATATGGCCTGACCAGCAATTTGACCCTAGCACTGTATGCCGATTTTGAACATCCGGCAGGAGAATCCATCAAGTGGATCAGAACCAAAGCCGTGATGTTTCATTACAGCTTTTTTGATAAAGGCTATCTGCCACTCGATTTTGCGCTTTATGGCGAGTATAAACTGCCGCGAAAAGGCTACAAAAACTATGAGGAGCTTGAATTCAAATTGATCATGGAAAAAGACATTGGTTCACATCAGTTTGTTGCCAATCCGACGGTTGAGAAAAAAATAAGTGGGCATGACGCAGGAGAACATGTGGAATTCGCTTTCAATGCGGCCTATACCTATATCAAAAGCCTGGCTTTCCAACCCAGGTTAGAATATTACTCAAAAATGGGTGCACTGTATGACCTGCCCGGTTTCGATGAACAAAAACACTACATCTTTCCCTCTATCAGTTGGTTCTTTGGTAAATATGGGCAATTCAGATGGCATGCAGGAGTTGGCTTCGGGCTCACCAATCCGACTGACAAACTAATCATCAAGAGTAAGTTTTCTTATGAATTCTTTTAACAACATCAACACCAAGCCATCATGAAAAAGATTAAATACATCCTTCCAGTTGCTGTTGTCATCCTCCTCGCTTTGACCAGCATGGTCGTCATCAGTAAAAAAGAAGACCAAAACAAAAAATACAGCTACTACGAAAATCCAATTAATTGCTCTGGTTGTCATTGGGATCGCTACGATCGGTGGAATGTCTCGCAACATTCAAAAGCCATGACTGGTGATTTCTTTCAGGCCCAATTCTACGACCTGGTGCTGCCTTCATTGGATTTCGACGAAAAGATTGCCAATGTTCAGGAAGATTGCATCGGATGCCACTCTCCCACAGCCTTTCTCTCAGGGGACATGACACCAAAGCGAACGAAAAAAACCGACAATCACTGGAAGCGGCGAAAAGAAGTTAAAACAGAAGCCGACCGTGGTGTTTTCTGTGATTTCTGTCATACAGTCGACCGACTCGAACACAGCCCGGCCTTTAATCATGATTACATCTCGCATGCTACTGAAGAAATCGATCCTAAGCGAGCCGACCTGCAGCATCCCTGGTCGCCCCACCACGAAACTCAAACTACCGAGATTTTTGAAGATCCGAATTTCTGTGCCACCTGCCACAATGAACTCAATCCCTACGATGTGTGGGTGAAGGCCACTGAATTGGAATATTCAGAAAGTGTCTATGCTTCCCGTGGGATTTTATGCCAGAATTGCCACATGCAAAAAATGGCCGGTAAACCTGCCAAGATGGGATACGACCGGGAATTGAATCACGATCACTGGTTCGGTGGCGGATTTGAAGAATTTGTTGAAGGGGCTGCAGGAGTGTATTTTCAACAAGAATTTGATGCTGTGTCGCCTGGAGATGCTATCGATTTCTCAATCCTGGTGAAAGCATTAGCCACCGGGCATAACTTCCCAACCGGATCAGTTGAAGAACGGGATGTGTGGTTGCATGTAAGCCTCAACAATACAGATGGACATGAAATTCAGCACATTCCAGTTCCTAAGAATCCCGAAGATCCCGACGATCAATACTTCATTACTAGCAACGCGAAGGTGGCTTATCCTTCTCATAGTCAATTGTCAGATCCGATAGCCCGCGATGGCCTGCCGGAGGGAGACCGCTTGTATCACAGTGCATTTCTTGATTCTGATGGAGAATTCACTTATGCCCAGTGGCTCACAACAAAAGAAATTGAAAACCGATTAAGACCACTTGAAGAACGTATTGAAAAATATCAACTGGCGATTCCAAACAACTTGCCAAAAGGAGAGTACTATATCACTGCTGTCTTGAATTATCGACGCATGCCTGATCCCTTAGCTGATTTTTTTGAGATAGACCGACGGCCAATCATTGAGGTATCCAGAGATACGCGGAAAATAGTTATCCGATAAGCTTGATTCACCTTTCGTAGTTATTCTAGTCGCGGAACAAATTTATTGGCTTAACCATTTTAAAGCCATACTTTCAGAGGAGAAAATCTGTCGTTCAGTGTGGCCTTGTTTAGCCAGATTTGAGAAAAGATAAGACAAAGCCGTAGCCCGATGGTGGGTAACGAGAAAGGCCGATTTTACCGTGGCGTACTTTTGCGTCACTTCTTCTGCTTTTTGGCCGACCACCATGACATCATCTCCTTGCAAGAGTAGAGAAGCTTCGGTTAGATCATACAATAGCTTGATGTCAGCCGGCAGGTTTTCAAAACGGTCGAACTCGTCTAAAAAGTCCAATATCTCCTCTAAACCAACCTCTCCCTTGATGTTAATTCGCAAAAAGTTGTCACTTTCAAAGTTGTAGGAGATCATTATTTATGAATCAAGTCAAAACAGCAAACCGAAAGTAAGTCAAACCTGTTTACCGGCCAAAAATTATACTCTATTTCTGTTTTTCTTTTCATTCCATTGCAGCTTGAATCATTTGGAGTCGCTCCTCACTCTAAACAATCACAGGATATTTAGTACATTCGACTAAGCAATAATTTGTAGCCTATGGAATATAACAATCAAGAATCAGCACTCTTGCTGTTTAAAGCCATGAACGAACGATCATTCGCATTAGTAGAAAACCATTTAGATGCTGAGGTCGTTCTTGAGTTCCCGGGAGTTAAGGCCATTATGGGTAAAAAAAGGATCATCATTTTTCTTGGAGCCTTGTTGCGCAAATACCCAGTTTTGCAATTCAACGTGCATGAAGTTGTCGTTGATGGAGATCGAGTTTGTGCGGTTTGGACCAACCAGGGTAATAACCTGGCAGGCGAACCGTATTCAAATTCAGGAATCACCCTATTCCATATTGAAAAGGGGAAAATACTTTTCATTAGCGACTATTTTAAAGACACATCCTTTGTGAAATGAAGAAAGTAGTGGCTATAAATGGATCGCCAAGAAAAAATGGGAATACCAGCTTTTTGCTGGATGCATTTCTTCAAGGTTTTCAGTTTTCAGTGAACAGTGAACAGTTATCAGCAAGTCAACAAGAAGTAGGTAATGAATGGGTTAAAAACTATTGCACAAATGACATAAAAATCAAGCATTGTACGGGGTGTTTGCGGTGCAATATTTTGAGGCGCTGTTCGCTGCGGGATGATGATTGGGAGGGTTTAAGTCAAGAGATTCTGGAGGCGGATGTGTTGGTTTTTGCCTCACCGATCTACTTTCACCATGTGACAGCACCCATGAAAACGATTATTGATCGCTTTCGATCTTTCGTGCATGTGCAGATTACTGAAAATGGGATTAAGCATACCCCCCATCAATTATGGAACAAAGATTTTGTACTCCTTCTTCCTATGGGTTCATCAGACGATATAGATGCTAAACCTGTGGTCGATCTTTTTGAGTACATGTGTAAAATTTTAGGAGACAACAACCGACTCCATGTGATTAAAGGAACCAGGCTTGCCATGGCCAAGCAGATTGCCAAATCGAAAGAAGAATTAGAGCTATTGTATCCCAAATTGAAATTGCCAACACATTTGGCTCCAGCAGATGCTTTGCGAAATCACGAAATACTTTCGCAATGTAAGGAATTGGGCCAGGCACTTGGAAAGGTGATGGAGGGTGATGTTGGTGATGGAGGATGATGGGATGGTGAAAGTATCTGTCATTTTGCCGTTTTATAATGCTGAAACAACTTTGGCTCGGGCTCTTCAGAGTGTTGTTGCCCAGACCATGGACGATTTTGAGTGTCTACTGGTGGATAATAATTCAACTGATAATAGCCACCATATTGCACGAGAATTTACACAAAGAGATTCCCGGTTTATCCTGCTGGCTGAATCAAGGCAAGGCGTAGCGTATGCCTCTAATTGTGCCTCTGAACATGCCAAAGGAGAATACATCACCCGCATGGATGCAGATGATTGGATGCCACCAGACCGGCTCATGAGTCAGGCTGACTTCCTGGATGACCATCCAGACTATCAGGTGATATCCGGAAGGGTAAAATACATGGCTCATCATGAACAAACCGAAGGATTTGAGCGATATGTAAATTGGGTTAATTCCTTGATGACCCATCAGCAGATCTACCTGAATCAATTTATTGAATCGCCCATAGTAAACCCGACGGCCATGTGGAGACGAACCACCGCTGAAAAACTGGGTATGTACAGGCATGGAGATTTTCCTGAAGATTACGAACTATGGCTTCGCTGGCTGAACCAGGGTGTAAATTGCCACAAACTGGATGATATTGTACTGCATTGGTATGATTCAGATCACAGACTCACACGGATCCATCCGAACTACTCAGAAGAAGCCTTTTATCGAATTAAAACCCGGTACCTGGCAGAGTGGCTGAAGAAGAATAATCCGCACCACCCAAAAGTAGCAATTTGGGGAGCCAGTCGCTTAAGCCGCAAACGAGCAGATTTACTAAGGGTCCATGGAATCGTAGTTGACTACTACATCGACATCCATGACCGAAGAAAACTCGATGAGGAAATTGTGCATTATTCAATGTTACCCAATCCAGAGGAGGCATTTATTCTGGTGTATTTGGGCAATGAAAAAGCGCGTCAGGAAACCAGTGACTACCTGACCAAATGTGGGTTTAGTGAAGGAATTCAGTTTCTGAACGTCTGAATGATTTCAGGATCAAGCCTCAAGAAATCTGAAAAATTCTTCCCGGTAAGCCGGACCCACACTCACTTCACCATCCGGAATAAAAATCCTGCAGTTTTCAATACGCTCAATCTGCTCTATGTTCACGACGTAAGAATTATGAACCCGTCTGAATTGTTCCTGCGGAAGCAATTCGCATATTTGCCTTAAGGTCATCCGCGTATTGACACGCCCTGAACTGGTGTAAATATTCAAGTAATTTCCATCACTCTGCACATAGCGAATTTCAGCTATAATCACCTTGATCTGTTTAAGACCATCTTTAATAAAAACAAAATCGCGCTTGACCCCATTTTCATTCCTTTTCTGATTTAAAGTTTCCTCGGCCCTGTTGACTGCCCGATGAAATTTATCAAACTCTATTGGCTTAAGTAAATAATCAATCGCCTGATAATCATAACTGTCTACCGCATATTCTGAATAAGCAGTTGTGAAAACAACCCGGGGGCTGAAACTCAATGTATCTAGCATCTGCAAACCTGACAAACCAGGCATATTGATATCTAAAAAGATCAGATCAATAGGATTGTTTTTCAGGTAAGCGTGCGCTTCAAACGGATTAGTGAAACTTGCAAGCACATTTAAAGCAGGTATTTTAGCCGCATGAATGCTTAATACGTCTATGGCACTGGGCTCATCATCAATCAGAATGCAGGTTAGCATCACGAAAGATAATTTTTATTCTGCTTCATTGGACCCTAATCCGTGAATTTCCAAAATCACGATGAAGCGGTCATCGGTATTCGCTATTGATAGCTTATGCTGATTGGGATACAAGTACTCCAAGCGCTTCTTTACATTCTCAATACCAATCCCGAAACCTTTCTCCTTTGCAAATTCTGTAAACTCAGCATCTTTAGAGTTTTCGATGGTAAACTGAAACACCTGGTCATGAACAGATAGCTGGATTCTCAATTTTGTTTCTTTGTTTGGATTTAGACCATGCTTAAAAGCATTCTCAACAAAGGGAATCATCATCATCGGTGCGATTTCCAAGTTTTGTTGCTCATCGTTTAGATCAATCTTTAGTTTACTATCCAGTTCTACTGAACTCCGAATCGATTGCAGTCTGATATAGTCTTCAATATATCCAATTTCCTTTCGGATTGGGATTTTGTCCTTATCCATGTCATCGATGAGATAGCGCATCAAGTTGGCCAGTTTTGCAATACTTTCAGCGGTTTTACTCTTGCCATCTTTTAATGCGTAAGCGTATACTGAGTTGAGTGAATTAAATAAGAAATGTGGATTCACCTGAGAACGCAGTTGCATAAGTTCAGCCTCGGTTTTACGGTACAGTGCGAAACCAGTATTTTCACGGTCGGTAATCACCTTGCGAGCAAACGCATAGATAACTCCAGGAACAGCCATGATCAGTATCCAAAAAGTAGGCTCATCAAAGGTCTTAAAAATGGATATTTCAATTCCACTCGCACGCAAATTGATGAATGTTGTTAGTGCTAAATAGGTCATCATGAACAATAGTAACAGACCATAAGTAAGCACTGTTCTAATGGAGAAGGCCAAAAACCGCTTCAATAGCAAATGTCTGGGCACCAGCCAATAAGCCGTAAGGTAAAAAACAGCCATACCTATGATAAAATAGTGGAATGAATGCACCATCTCGACCGAAGTTTCTACACTTAAAATAGCAATCCCAGCAACGGACACTATTAAATAGTGAACCAGGTACTCAATCCTGAGTAGTCCTTGATCGACTAGATACTGCAACCCTTTCTTATTCTGTATGAGCACGCGGCAATAATACATGACATATGCATAGGCAACCACAACAAACATTGAGACCCAACCCAGTACCATTGTTGTTTCGAAAATAGTGCTGCCAAACCATTCATTGTGATCGATTCGAACGATAGCGTTAATCGCAATAAAATAGCCCATCATTATGAGAAAACCATAAATAAAAAAACGCTGGTATTTCTTTGTTGCTGCATATCGCGGTAATAACCATCGGGTCATTGAAAGAATAACACCGATAACCACCAGGTACCAAAGTAAAAGGCTTGGAAACAGTGAATCGCTGTTCTTAAATGAGATAAGAGCTAAAATGACAAAACCCAGCACCAACATGTATCTAATAATTGAAGGCCCAGCAATCTGTCTTGTTTTACTCAGCAGAAAATGATTGATCGCCCAGAACAATATCGGCAAGAGAAACAATAAGGCAAGCACCCAAACTATGGCTTGAAATTCTGATTCATCAAAGAACAATTTCGAATGAGTGAGGGCATACTTGTTCTCCATTTCATGAACCAGTGATCTTACCTGAGCATCTGTCACTTCACCTTTTGCATACCGGCTAATTTCCTCCTTTTCCTTTACTGTTTCGGCCTGGTTGACATAGGTTCTAATCGTATTCATCAAGGCATAGGCAGCTATCATTCCTGACAAATCCGACTTGGCCAAATCTATTCGCATCCCTAATTCACCTTTCGTATTATCACCCTTTGGATCTGCTGCAAAAGACAGATACTGTCTTATCATAGAGCGATATGGTTTCATTGTTTCAAGTGCCTCAACATCTTGTAGATCAATCGACCCCAGCAAACTATCTGCCTTGGCTATTGAACTAGGTGTATAATACCTAACCTGAAACAACCTGTAGGCTAGTTCGCTGTCTTTTTGCCAATATCCGATCCTTTTTGATTCCCAGTGATAAAAGGCAGAATCTATTTGCGCATTTTGCTTGTAACGCTCCAACAACTCGAGCTGACTTTGTGCAGTAGCTCGTATCCCATAGATTTTTTGAGCCCCACGCTTATTCCGCAAATCTAGATACATGCCACTCTTATCAAATAGTAAGTTGCTTTCGCTCCAGTAAGTATTCCGCCCTGCCCCTCTTCCTCGCCAATTGCCTGCTGATGTATTCAACAGCCAATAATCGACATCCAATTGCAGACTATCTCCCGGGGAAAGTAAGATCGGCAGGCAATTG
>CAYUGX010000200.1:0-9214 GCA_964444375.1 uncultured Porphyromonadaceae bacterium
AGTCGTTGGTTATTCAAAGGCCATTTAGGGCCCCACACCATTCAATTTCTGATGTCGCACTGGTGGGTGGAGGCTCGTATCCCCGACCGGGTGAGATTTCGTTGGCGCATAATGGAGTGCTTTTTCTCGATGAATTGCCCGAGTTCAAACGCGGAGTACTGGAGGTTATGCGTCAACCATTAGAAGAGCGCACCATTACTATCTCTAGAGCTAAGTTTTCAATCGATTATCCCAGCAATTTTATGCTGGTAGCAAGTATGAATCCCTGTCCGTGTGGGTTTTATAATCATCCCGAAAAGGCATGTACCTGTACTGGGCCAATCGTCAAGAAATACTTGAACCGGATCTCAGGTCCCTTGCTGGATCGCATAGATTTACACGTTGAAGTTGTTCCGGTGGGCTTCGATAAAATGGCATCAGTACCTGATGCGGAGAATAGCCGCCTTATTCGAGACAGGGTGATGGAGGCTCGATCTCGTCAACAGCATCGATTCAGGAACTATGAAGGTATATACTGCAATGCACAAATGACTCCACGCATGGTAAGGTCTCTGATCAAACTGGATGCTCCCGGCATGAAACTCCTCAGAGTCGCCATGGAAAAACTTGGATTGTCTGCCCGGGCTTATGACCGGATTCTAAAAGTGTCGAGAACTATTGCCGATATTGGACGTTCACATTCAGTGGTGGCTGGGCATGTTGCTGAGGCTGTTAAATACCGTACACTTGATCGCGAGATGTGGGGGGGGTAAAAAGAAGAAGGCCGGTCTTCACCGGCCTCCCGTTCTGTTCCGAAAAACAAACACTTACTCCTTGCAGCTATGGTTTTTTTTTACTCTTCAAATGAAACAACTATTCTTCATCTTTTGTTTTAACAAGTGTTAACTTTTCTTATTATTTAGTTAACTTTTTTCTTTACTTATTTCAATGCAGCCAGCATCCAACTCTCGATTTCATTGTTGCTGTCGTAATAATCAGCATCAAACATCCAATCTTCGAGTGCAACTTCTTCCTCTGCTTCGGTCAAGGGCTCAAACATCCACGTTTCTAAGAGAACGGGTGCGTCGTTGCTTTCGTAATACTCGGTGTCAAACATCCAGCTCTCCATCAATTGGCTATCATACTCGCTTGAGTAGTAATCTTCTTCAAACATCCAGGTTTCCATCTCTGTCACAGATTCTTCTCCAGCCAGGTAGTCATCAGAGAACATCCAATCTTCAAAATACGTACCAGAATTCTCAGGTGCAAGTTCTTCCAGCATCCAGTCTTCTATTTGGCTGGCTTGCCATCCTTCTGCACTGCTCATCCACTCAACAACACCTTCTTCAAAAATAACTTCCAATTCTTCGCCAAGCGAGAAACTGATTAATTCAGCGTGGTCGATCTTCGATTTCAATGCATCGATTTCTTGATTTGACAAACCAAATTCTTCAGTGAATATTCTAACGATGGGTGCGTGTACCCGAATTACTTTGGTTTCTTTTTCTCCCTTATTCATTTCAGGGTCTTTTGCCAGTGTGCTGGCTGGGATGGAAAGGCCCAGGACAAGTAGCAGGACCGATATGTTGATAAATTGTGTTTTCATTTTTTTTCCTCCAGTGTTTTTTCCTTTCATTAATAAGACGGCCTCAAGACCCAATCGTTACACGGTCGAATGGTTAAATAGTGTGAATATTGAACCTTTTATGTTAACGCTATGTTAATGCAGGCCTCTTTTGGTTTTTACGAGGGCTTTTCTAATTTTGGACAAATTATTCCGACACTATACTATTTAAGGTACATCCTATGAGAAAACGCTCGTTGTATTTAATTGTACTGGGATTATTGTTCCCGGTAATTGCCCGGGCCGGTGAGGCCGATCTTGAACTTCCCGATCTGGGACAGGCTACTTTTTTTAATGGATTAATAACGGGATGGGAATTGCTGTTGTATGGCATGATCATCGTTCTTTTAGGTATGCTTTTTGGTTATTGGCAATATACCCGAATCAAAAAGCTTCCCGCCCATTCATCCATGTTAAAAGTTTCACAGACGATTTATGAGACCTGTAAAACCTATTTGTTGCAACAGGGAAAATTTCTGATAATCCTATTTATCATTATTGGTGTTGCAATTACTTACTATTTTCTTGGGCTAAGTGGCATGAAAGTGCCAAAAGTTTTACTGATCCTATTGTGGTCGGTACTTGGGATTTTGGGTTCATACGGAGTGGCCTGGTTTGGCATACGAATCAATACACTGGCCAATAGCCGAACATCCTTTGCTTCTTTAAAAGGTAAACCCTTCAATGTAGTTTCTATTCCGCTACAGTCGGGGATGAGCATTGGCTTGCTCCTCATTTGTGTTGAGCTGATCATGATGCTTGCCATCTTGCTGTTCGTTCCTGGTGAAGCCGCAGGGGCTTGTTTCATTGGTTTTGCCATTGGTGAATCATTGGGAGCCTCAGCCTTACGTATAGCCGGAGGTATATTCACGAAAATTGCTGACATCGGAGCTGACCTGATGAAAATTGTTTTCAAATTACCAGAAGACGATCCACGTAATCCAGGTGTAATTGCTGACTGTACTGGAGACAATGCTGGAGACAGCGTAGGTCCTACCGCTGATGGCTTTGAAACGTATGGGGTAACCGGGGTTGCCTTAATCTCTTTCATTGTTTTGGGCGTGCTGAATATTGAGTTCCAGGCGTCATTGATCGTTTGGATCTTTGCGATGCGCCTGTTGATGGTGATCACCTCCATGGTGGCCTATTGGATCAATCAGGGATACAGTAAGTCAAAATACGGTGAATCTAAAGAATTCAACTTTGAGAATCCCTTGACCTCCCTGGTCTGGATTACCTCAATTATTTCAATCGGGGTTACCTATTTGGCCAGTTGGGCCTTGATCGGTGATACCCTGGGTGAAGGATTGTGGTGGAAATTGGCTACGATTATCTCTTGTGGAACTTTTGCCGCTGCTATTATCCCTGAATTTACCAAGGCATTTACCAGTTCAAAATCCAGACATGTTCAAGAAGTGGTTATTGCCAGTCGTGAAGGTGGAGCTTCACTAAATATATTATCTGGAATGGTCGCCGGTAATTTTTCAGCTTTCTGGAAAGGGATGGTAATAATTGTATTGATGTTTGCCGCCTTCTTTATCTCTACGCTTGAATTGGAGGCCATCATGAACTACCCAACCATATTTGCTTTTGGTTTGGTTGCCTTTGGCTTTTTGGGAATGGGACCTGTTACCATTGCAGTAGACAGTTATGGCCCGGTGACTGACAACGCACAGAGTGTATTTGAATTGTCTCAGATCGAATCAAAGCCCGGTATTAAAGAGGAAGTACAGAAAGATTTTGGATTTGAGCCTGATTTTGAAAGAGGTAAGCATTATCTTGAAGCGAATGACTCAGCGGGTAATACTTTTAAGGCTACTGCCAAGCCCGTGCTAATTGGTACAGCAGTCATTGGGGCAACTACCATGATTTTCTCGATTATTTTAATTCTTCAGAAAGTGGGCATGTTGAGTATTTCCCTGACCGACGCTCCTGTGATTCTTGGATTCATTACCGGTGGTGCTGTGATTTACTGGTTCTCTGGAGCATCTATGCAAGCTGTTACCACTGGTGCCTACCGCGCTGTGGAGTTTATTAAAAAGCACATTAATCTCGATAAGGATGAAGCGGATATAGAAGATTCTAAAGCAGTGGTCAAGATTTGTACAGTGTATGCACAAAAGGGAATGTGGAATATCTTTTTCGTGCTTTTGTCTCTTACACTGGCATTCGCCTTCTTTGATCCGAATTTCTTTGTTTCGTACTTAATTTCTATTGCTGTTTTCGGCTTATTCCAGGCGATGTACATGGCAAATGCCGGTGGTGCATGGGATAACGCAAAGAAAGTAGTCGAAGTAGATTTGAAAGAAAAAGACACGCCATTGCACGAAGCTGTGGTAGTAGGTGACACCGTGGGTGATCCCTACAAAGACACTTCTTCAGTAGCGCTGAATCCAATAATCAAATTCTCTACCTTATTTGGTTTGTTGGCAGCTGAAATTTCCATCGAAATGGCATTGCATGCTAGCGACGCTGGAAACACGAATTTGGCACCCTACCTGGGTTTATTATTCCTAATTGTAGGATTGGTATTTGTTTACCGATCGTTCTACGGAATGCGGATTAAAAAATAAATAACGAAAGGGGTGAAAATTTTCACCCCTTTCGTTTATTTTCAACCCCTGCATTTGTTTTATTTGGCCGATTTAATTTCGAATGTATCACCATCGAATACACCATAGGTGAAATGGTGTAGCCAATCGCCCAGGATGATTAATTGAATGTCTGAGTTCAATGGGTAAATAACAGGACAATGGCGATGGCCGAAAACAATATAATCCAACCCTTCGCCAAGCAGGTTCTTTCTGGCATATTGTACCATGCCTTCCTCCTCATTTTTGAATGGATCAGAACCAGGTGAATCACGGCTGTATCTTGACCAGCGTCCGGCCAATCCAATTGCGAAATTGGGATGTAAGCGCGAGAAGCACCACTGCAAAAAGCGACTGGTGAAAATTCGTTTAAGGAATTTAAACATACGGTCGCTTGTATCGTAACCATCGCCATGATCCAAATAAAACGTCTTGCCTAGAATGGTAGTAATTAGTGCACCACGATGCAAAATCACACCAGTTTCACTGGGAAGATAGTCAAATACCCATATGTCGTGATTGCCGGTGAAAAAATGAATTTCAACACCAGCATCACACAGGCTGCTGATCTTTCCTAGAAAACGAGTAAATCCTCTGGGAGCAACCCGCTTATACTCGTACCAAAAATCAAAAATGTCACCCAGCAAATAAATGACGGCAGCATCATTTGAAATCTGATCAAGCAGATTTACCAGTTTTTTCTCTCTCTTGAGGCTTTGTGACGAATCTGGTGTGCCCAAATGGGCATCAGAAATGAAATATGCTTTCTTATTAGTCAAGGTTATTTCAGAATTTCACGGAGGGTATTTTCGAGAGCCGGGCCGCGTAAATTTTTAGCGATAATCTTACCTTCCTTATCTAACAAGAAGTTGGCCGGTATAGATTTGACATAGTACTGTTTCGCCACTGGCGATCCCCAGTATTTAAGGTCGCTCACGTGTGTCCAGGTTAGATTATCGGCTAAAATTGCCTGAGTCCAGTCTTCTTTAGTGCGATCAAGAGAAACTTGAAAAATCTCAAAACCCTTATCCTTAAAATTAGCATATGCATGAACGAGGGTGGGATTCTCCCTTCGACACGGACTGCACCAGGCTGCCCAAAAATCGAGCAGCACAAACTTTCCTCTAAAGTCAGAAAGGGCAATTTCTTTTCCATCCGGGTTTGGGAGTTTGATTTCGGGGGCAACACTCCCAATACCAACCTGGTTACTCTGGGCTGCTTCCATGGCCCTTTGCTGTTGATATCCAACAACCCAATTGTGCAATGTGGCCACCATTTGTGATTGTGGATAGGCTGAAGATAATGCTGAATCGACTTTGGCAAAATAAGCAAAATCAGTTTGCGGGTTCAATATGTTTTGTCCGTTCAATTGATGCGACAGCGCCATCAAACTGGCCGGGGAGTCATAATGCTCGTTCAAAAATTGGATAATAAAGTCTTTTTGCTCAGCAATCAGATCATTGTATTTGCGAGCAAACCAATCTTCGGCCTGGGCATCACCTCCAATTTCTTTCTGAGCCATATATATTTTACCTAAGGAGTCAAGTGTCAAACTAGCCGCCTGCATTTCTTTATTTAATGACCAGATCAGTTCACTTTCTGGTGATCCCTTTACTGTGAAGGTGCCATTGATGTCTGCCAGGTCAACCTCAAGCTTAATGTCTTGTCCATTTAGAACCAAAATGCTCAGGTAATTTTCGTTTTTCGTTTTAATAAATAAAAATCGTGGATTCGCCGCCGTGTCGGTAAAGGTAATCTTGCCTGTCGGATCAGCTAGCAGAGATTCTAGCTCATTGATGCCACGGTCTTCCATTTCAGCGATGATCAATGTGTCATTTTCTGCCCCTGATATTGTTGCCTCGATTGTAAAAGTCTGATTCTTACTGCACCCAAGGGCTAATATCATAGCAAACAAATAAATACAAGTGCCTAGGATTTTATTCATTTTGAAGTCTTTCATTATTACGCTGGCAAAAGTATTGATTTTTTTACTTTTGTCAGGAATTTAAAAAGCTGTGGAAGTTTATACACATAGTCGAGAACTGGGATTGAAGCAATCAATTGCCACGGTTGGAATTTTTGATGGTATGCATTTGGGGCACCAGAAGCTGATCAGGGGATTACTTGCCCAGGCTGAGGTATTGGGTATTCCTCCGGTCGTTATAACTTTTTGGCCACATCCTGTCTTTTATTTCAGACAATCTGATTCACCATTAAAGCTATTGATGAGCTTAGAAGAAAAGAAGCTGAAGATGGCTGAGCTGGGTGTCAGTAATCTTGTAGTCTTGCCGTTTGATCAACAGATGGCAAGTACTTCAGCTTCTGATTTTGTGGAGCAGATACTGGTCAATGACCTGCGGGTCTCCCACCTTATCCTCGGTGATGACCACAGATTCGGGTCGAATCGTGAAGGCGGATTTGAACATGTTAAGCAACTGGGTCAGCAACTTGGGCTTGAGGTCAGTAGAATGGAAACCCTTATGATAGCCGGTGAGCGGGTATCGAGTACGCTAATTCGGTCAAAACTCAAGGCAGGCGATCTGGGTGCTGCGAATGCGCTTTTAGGCTATCCGTATTATATATTTGGTGAGGTGATCCGGGGAAACCAACTTGGACGAAAGATTGGGTTTCCAACAGCGAATATTGCCTGCTGCCATGATCGGAAGCAAGTTCCAAAAGATGGTGTTTATGCGGTTCGGGTAAGTTTCAATGGTGAAATGCATCCTGGAATGCTAAACATAGGTACCCGGCCAACAGTTGAAGAATCAGGACGAAAATCCATAGAGGTCCATGTATTTGATATGAGCTTCGATTTGTACGGAAAGAACCTTAAAGTTCATTTCATTGAACGCATCCGCGACGAAATGAAATTTGATCACGTAGATCAGTTAAAAGCTCAGCTGATACTCGATAAACAAGCAGCCAATCAAATCCTTTCGTAGCGAAGGATTTGGTTTTTATTAACTTTACAAATAAAAAGAAAGAGCAATATGTTTGAGAAGCAGGTAGATATAGATTATAAGGTAAAGGATATGTCGCTGGCCGAGTGGGGCCGTAAAGAGATTAAATTGGCGGAGGCAGAGATGCCTGGCCTGATGGCTTTGCGTATGAAGTATGCAGAAAGCAAACCACTCGATGGTGCACGAATCATGGGTTCATTGCACATGACCATTCAAACTGCGGTTTTGATCGAAACCCTGGTTGATCTCGGGGCTTCTGTGCGCTGGGCCAGTTGCAATATTTTTTCTACCCAGGATCATGCCGCCGCCGCAGTTGCTGCTGCCGGGGTGCCCGTATTTGCATGGAAAGGAGAGACCCTTGATGAGTATTGGTGGTGCACAAACCAGGCGCTCAGTTTTCCGGGAGGGGAAGGTCCAACACTCATCGTTGATGATGGTGGCGACGCTACTATGATGATTCATCTTGGTGTTGAGATTGAGAAGCAAAAAGGTCAGTATACCCTGCCGGATGAGGCAGAGGGCGATTTTATTTCGCTGATTAATAACCTTCATGAAACTTATGTCGAGGATGCTAATAAATGGGCCCGGATGGTGAAGGAAATAAAGGGTGTTTCAGAAGAAACAACAACTGGCGTTCATCGCCTGTATCAAATGCTTGAAGACCAGCAATTGTTGTTTCCGGCTATCAATGTGAATGATTCAGTAACCAAATCAAAGTTTGATAATCTATACGGATGCAGAGAGTCATTAGCCGACGGAATCAAAAGGGCCACCGATATTATGTTGGCCGGAAAAGTGGTGGTTGTGTGTGGCTATGGTGATGTTGGAAAGGGATGTGCAAAGTCGATGCGAAGCTATGGCTCTCGCGTTATCGTGACTGAAATAGATCCCATTTGTGCACTCCAGGCCTCTATGGAAGGCTTTGAAGTGAAGCCAGTAGAAGCTGCCCTGGAAGAGGGAGATGTGTATGTGACCGCCACTGGAAACAAGGATGTGATTACGCTGAATCACATGAAGAAAATGAAAGACAAAGCCATTGTTTGTAACATTGGACATTTTGATAATGAGATTCAGGTGACTCCGATGGAAGCGGAGCCAACTATCCAGAAGGAGAATATTAAACCCCAGGTTGATCAGTATCATTTTGAAGATGGACACTCCATTATCTTGCTGGCCGAAGGTCGTCTTGTTAACCTCGGCTGCGCTACGGGACATCCCAGTTTTGTCATGAGCAATTCATTCACCAACCAAACATTAGCTCAGATTGATCTCTGGCAAAAAGAGTATGAGTTAGGGGTTTATCGTTTACCCAAATACCTCGATGAAGAAGTAGCACGACTGCATTTAGCTCACGTAGGTGTTCATCTTACAGAACTGACCGATGAACAAGCCGAATACATTGGTATTGCGAAGAAGGGTCCGTATAAGCCTGAGCATTATAGGTATTAATCATATAAGTAGAGCCACATTACCGTGTGGCTTTACATATCAGTTATATATACGGACTGTATTGCCGTTAAACGCGGTTTGGTACTGCTTGAGTTGCCAGCGGGCAGGACCCTGGGCAACGAATCCGTCGAAGGCAGTGAATTTTGATCCGCAGCAAGGACATTCGAGGTACAAGTCGGTTTCATCCATGAACAATTTGCAGGTGTCTGTTGGTTCGTGGGTGCAGGTGAGATCAAAAGCCACAAAATCTTTGTAATCCCCAATGCTAATCCGGTAAAGTAAAATACCATGATTCCCCTGATTATGAATGATCTGGTATCCACCGGGGACCCGTAGGTTGTCATTGGAGGGATTGTTCAGGTATACGGTGTGGTTGACATACACATAAGGAACAGGAATCTGTTGTTCTCGACCGCATGATCCGAAAAACAAGAGGGATATGGATATAAATATCAGGAATCGCGCATTCATACTGCGAAAATAACGACTTTAATGGTCGGATATTTCATTAAAATTATTTTTTTTGTAGTTCCATTAGTTTAAACTAACTTTGAGAAGATGGACATCGGCATTGATACCATTGTCTATATTGTGTTGGGTTTGGTTTTTGT
>CAYUGX010000201.1:0-9055 GCA_964444375.1 uncultured Porphyromonadaceae bacterium
CGGCTCTGTTCTCAGCCGGATCTGTAACCCCTGAGTCAATGTTAAACAACAACCCAGATTCTTCATACAAATTCCGGATTTTTGAAAGGAAAATATCAACATCTATGGTGTGAATTTTGGTCGAATCACTAAATTTATCGACCATCATCTCTAATTCTTTTAGCTGATGTTGTAGCAGTCTGATCAATCCTTGTCGGTCCATGTACACTAAACTTCTTATTTTTGTAAAATTAACGATACTAACTTAATTCTGGTATACATTGGAACTCTTCCTCGAAAAAACTACTAACACAAAACCCCAGAAGGGATGGATTGAGGTAATAGCCGGATCTATGTTCTCTGGGAAGACTGAGGAATTGATCAGGCGATTGAATCGCGCAAAAATTGCACGACAGCGTGTTGAAATTTTTAAGCCGCGCATTGATACACGCTATTCAGATGATGAAGTGGTATCACATGATTCAAAGAGCATTCGGTCAACTCCGGTTCCTTCATCCGGGAATATTCTACTTCTATCGGGCGAAGTGGATGTGATTGGAATTGATGAGGCGCAATTCTTTGACCTGGGATTGACTGAAGTTTGTCAGAAACTGGCCGATCAGGGTATCCGGGTCATTGTGGCCGGTCTGGATATGGATTTCCGAGGAATGCCATTTGGTCCGATGCCTCAATTAATGGCTACAGCTGAATACGTGACCAAGGTGCATGCCATCTGTATGCGCTGTGGTCAGCTGGCCCAATATTCATATCGTAAATCGGCTTCAGATAAGTTGGTGGTGCTGGGTGAAACCGATAGTTACGAACCGCTTTGTCGAGCTTGTTTTTCCCTGGCCCAAAATGAAGACACGCATGAGTAGGTTGTATTTGATTCCCACCCCAATCGGAAACTTGGAGGACATGACCTTACGGGGCATCCGGATCTTACAGGAGGTCGATTTCATTCTGGCTGAAGATACACGAACCAGCAAGCGCCTATTGGAGCACTATGAGATCAATCAGACAGTATCGCCCTATCATAAGTTTAATGAACACAAAGCACTGGAGTCTCTGGTAAACAGAATTTTACTGGCTAAAAGCGTCGCTCTCATCAGTGATGCGGGAACACCTGGGATCTCTGATCCGGGATTTCTGTTGGTGAGGGCTTGCATTGAAGCCGGTGTTACCATTGAATGTTTACCGGGTCCGACCGCACTGATACCTGCTCTTGTCGCTGCTGGTTTGCCTACAGATCGCTTTGTGTTTGAAGGATTCTTGCCCCATAAAAAGGGCCGAATGAAACGCATCAACGCGCTTGAAAATGAAGAGCGCACCATGGCCTTCTATGAATCTCCACACCGGTTAACCAAGTTGCTAACTCAGTTGTCGGAAGTGTTCGGTCAGCGTAGACCCGGAGCAGTTATCCGTGAAATCAGTAAGGTGTTTGAAGAAGTCAAGCGGGGTTCACTAGAAGAATTGCACGAATATTATGAACAGCATCCTCCTAAAGGTGAGATAGTTGTGGTTGTGAGTGGTGCCACTAAAAAGAAGAATCAATCCTCAGATTCATAATCGGTGAATCCGGTAGGCAAACTTTTCTTACCTGATTTTGAACGAATCCCCATTTGCTTCAGATTCTCAACCTTTGAAATCAAATTACCCGGACCAGTTTTTAGCTTTTTGATTGAATCATCATAGTGTGTTACTGCATTTTCAAGCCGCTTGCCCAGTTTTTCCAGATCCGACAGGAAATTGACAAATTTATCGTACAGTTTGGCACCTTCTTCAGCAATCTTTTCTGCATGCTTGGTCTGGTTTTCCTGCTTCCAGATTGAGGCAATGGTCATCAGTGTAGCCAGGAGTGTTGTAGGACTCACAATGACGATCTTATGCTCCCAGGCTTCATTAAACAAGTTCGGATCTTCCTTAACTGCAATTGAGAACGAAGCCTCTATTGGCATGAAAAGTAACACAAAATCAGGTGTTTGAAGACCGGTTGTGTTTTGATAATTCTTCTCTGCAAGTTCTTTCACATGCTTTCTTACCGATAATAAATGACTCTTTAAAACTGTGTTTTGCTGGTCGGATTGTTCAGAATTGATCCACTCATCGTAGGCGATCAATGAGACCTTCGCATCGATCAGGATGTGTTTACTATCCGGTAGGTGAACCACCACATCAGGCTGCAATCGTTTGCCTTCATCGGTGGTAAATGATTCTTGTGTTTGGTATTCAACACCTTTGGTCAGGCCTGATCGTTCCAATACGCGCTCTAATATCATCTCCCCCCAATTGCCCTGTTTTTTTACATCGCCCTTGAGTGCTTTCGTGAGATTAGTGGCTTCCTGGCTGATTTTGAGATTTAGATCCTGGAGTTTTTTCAATTCAGCTTGTAAGTCGGTTTGATCCTTGATTGTTTTTTGATAGGTGTCCTCGACCCGTTTTTCAAAGCGTTTAATCTGATCTTTGAAGGGAATAAGTATTTCATCGAGTCTTTTTGAGTTTTGCTCGGTGAACTTCTTGGTTTTCTCTTCAAGGATGTCGTTTGCCAGGTTTTTAAACTCGGTTTGAAAGGTTTTGCGTGTTTCTTCAAGATCTTTGGCCTGATTATTCAGCTTTTCTTTCAGATTTTGAAGGCTCTCTTCACGGGCAGCCAGGTTTCTGTGCAGCTCAATGTTCTCACTGCCTAGATTTTCTATTTTTTTTGTGAGGGATTCTTCTTCGCGTGTAAGCTGTTCTTTCTCAGTTTGAACGCTAGAGAGCTCAATTTCAAGCGAGCGTATTCGTTGAGGTAGATTCTCTGCATCCGATGGTGTTTTGGATTTTGATTTACTCAGCATCCAGTAGGTGAGTAGAAAAACGAATATGCCAACAGCGACTCCGATAATGAAAGAGAGCAGGTCCATAAGAAAAGATTTTTACGAAAGTTAGGTAAACTTTTTAATTTCGCTGAGCTATGTCACCTACCGGATATCGACATTTGTTGTTTGATTTAGATCACACCTTGTGGGATTTTGAGCGAAATTCAGCTGAAACATTACTTGAATTGTACCATGAGGCCAATTTACATGAGATTTTTGTATCGTCTTCAGAGTTTCTTGCGGTTTATCATCAGATCAACGGAAGACTCTGGGATGCCTACGGCAGAGGTAAGGTGTCAAAGAACAAAGTGAAATATGATCGTTTTATTCAAACGCTTAGGGTCGGAGGCAGTGACAATCTCAAGCTGGCACACAGCTTAGCTGATGACTATGTCGTCAGAAGTCCTCAAAAGACTCACCTGATGCCCGGAGTGAGGGACTTGATCCCAATCTTGTGTCAGCGCTATCAGCTGCATATTATTACCAATGGTTTCAATGAAGTACAATTCACAAAAATCAGGAACAGTGGACTGACTCCATTTTTCACTCAAATTATTACTTCTGAGGATGCCGGTTTTCAAAAGCCAGCTGCGGCCTATTTTGACTATTTGCTGGCTCAAACCGGTATTCAGGTCAATACCAGCCTTGTCATTGGTGACAACACCATCACCGACATCAAGGGGGCTAAAGATTTTGGCTTTGATACCGTATTCTATAATCCTGATCGTAAGCACGACACAGTCGGGGCAACCTTCGAGATACACCACATGAGTGAGTTGCTTCAGATTATCTAGGTCTTCAGCTTCTTTTTCTTTGCCGCTGGGAATAATACATTGTTAAGGATCAGTCGATACCCGGGAGAATTCGGGTACAATTCAAGGTCGGTGGGTTCATCCCCAACCAGGTGACTGTAATCTTCTGGATCATGGCCTCCAAAGAAAGTCCAGGTGCCTTTTCCCAGCTCGCCATGGATATATCTGGCTTCTTTGGCTGAAGCATTGTCGCCCATGATTTGTACGTTGGGTTTGATGAATTCTTTGTGGAAGGCAGTGGTTTGTCCCATGAAGCCTTTTACGACATCGGTGTGATTCTGACAAAGCATAGTGGGCACGGGATCCCATTTCGCTGAAAAATCGAACAAGGTAAAATAGTCTTGATTCTTTGGTATTCGCCGATTTTGTGTGACATCGATATCAGAATACTCATATTCGAATGGGTCGTCAATAATATTAAATTCTTTGAATGCCAGCGTTTTGTTGAAGTCGAGTTTGTCTTGGTAGTCAGGATCAGCCGGATCACCATCATACATGCTTTCACAGATATCAAGGCCTTCGGCTGCCAGGGCAATATCGAATGAGTCGGCGCCAGAGCACATGGCAAAAAGAAAGCCTCCGCTGGCCACGTAGCTTTTTATGGCAAGTGCCACGTAAAGTTTCATCTGGCTGACCTTGGCAAATCCATATTTACTGGCCATCATTTCGTTATCGCTTACTTGTTTCTGGTACCAGGCCATGTGGTTGAAGGCTCGGTAGAATTTACCGTATTGACCTGTAAAATCTTCGTGATGCAAGTGAAGCCAATCATAACCATCCAGTTTCCCTTCGATGATGTCGCCATCATAAAGGCGCTCGTAAGGAATTTCGGCATATTCAAGGGCCATCATTACAGCATCATCCCAGGGTTGCTTATCGGCTGGTGCGTAAATGGCCATTTTTGGTGCTTTTTCTAGTTTTATCACCTCCATGTTTACATCTGGTTGCGCAATTTCGCTTAATATGGCTTGCCTTTTTGCGTCTGAAATGATCGTTGCCTTAACGTTCCTGAGTGCACATTCATTCTGGATTTCTTCAGAATACGGCAGGATGAAACTACCGCCTTTATAATTCAGTAACCATTCTACGGTTAGCTGATTATTAACTACCCAGTAGGCTATGCCGTAAGCTTTTAAATGATTGCTTTGACTGGCATCCATGGTGACCAATAAGGATGCCGCATTCACCTGAATACTCAGCCAGGTGATGAGTAAGACCAGACTCATTCGGAGTTTAAAATGCATCTTCAAAATCCTGATTCGGAGGTATTTTATCGCCACCAAATTTGGCTGATTCAGCAGCATTCATTTTTGATTCGATGGTGAGGGGGCCATCTTCCAGATCGTCAGATCCCAGCATAAAGTCTTCATCGAGGTCGGTAAACTTGGCCAATTCGGTCTTAAACTTAAGCTGTACATCCCCGATTGAACCATTCCGGTGCTTAGCAATGATAATCTCTGCCATGCCTTTGGTTGAATTACCTTCGGCATCTTGCAGTAAACCAAAGCGCTCAGGTCGGTGAATAAAGATAACCAGGTCGGCGTCTTGCTCAATAGCTCCCGATTCCCTCAAGTCTGACAGCTGAGGTCGCTTATCACCCGAGCGCAATTCAACTGATCGGTTCAGCTGAGACAAAGCTATGATCGGAATATCCAATTCTTTAGCAATGGCTTTGAGTGAGCGTGAGATTGTACTTACCTCTTGTTCACGGTTACCGGCCACTTCGGGGGGGCCTGACATAAGCTGCAGGTAGTCGACAATTAGTAACTGAATGTCATATTGGATTTTTAATCTCCTTGCTTTAGCTCTAAGTTCAAAAACTGAAATTGCCGGAGTATCGTCAATGAACAGGGGTGCATCGACCAGGCTTTTCAATTTGATCTCGAGCTGTTCCCATTCGTATTTTTTCAGGTTCCCATTCCTAATCTTTTCAGCGGGTAATTCAGTCTCACTGACAATGAGACGATTAACCAATTGAACACTCGCCATCTCCAGTGAGAATATAGCCACAGGTTTGTTGTGCTCTACGGCTATATTCCGCATCATAGAGAGCACCAAAGCTGTTTTACCCATGGATGGACGTGCGGCAATAATAATCAAGTCAGACGGTTGCCAGCCCGATGTGATGCGGTCAAGCCGGGTGAATCCTGAAGGCACTCCACTAAATCCTTCATCCCGGTTAGAAATCTCTTCTATTCGTTTCAGGGCCTGGTCGATGACAGCATCAATTTTCTGGGTTTCTTTTTTAATGTTACCCATGGCTACATCGAAAAGTTGCCCTTCAGCAAAGTCAATCAGGTCATCGACATCCATGCTATTGTCAAAGGCTCGCTCCTGTACATCTGATGAAATCCGTATCAGTTCGCGCTGGATGTATTTCTGAGCAATGATCCGTGCGTGAAATTCGATATGGGCCGCTGATGAAACTTTATTCGTTAGCTGAGTCAGAAAGTAGGGTCCACCAATTTGATCAAGCTTCTCAGTCTTGCGCAGTTCTTCTGTTACTGTCAGTAAATCAATGGGTTCAAGCTTTTTTGACAGCTCCAGAACGGCTTCAAAGATTACCCGATGTGCTTCTTTATAAAAACACGCTGGTTGAATGATGTCGATCACCGATATCATTGCATCTTTTTCAAGCATGATTGCTCCTAAAACCGCCTCTTCCAAGTCGACTGCTTGAGGAGGTACTTTACCCAACTCATGAACCAGACTATCGAGTTTCTTTGCTGGTTCTGTTACTCTTTTTTGTGCCATACCTATTCGCTCCAGTTGCAAAGGTGGAAAGAAAATTACTAAAAAAAATACCTACTTTCGGGAATGTTGATAAGTCAGCCGAATTCTATGATTATCTATCCAACGGCTAAAATAAACATTGGACTATCAGTCATTGATAAACGACCTGATGGTTACCACAATATAATAACAGGTTTTCATGCAATTGGTTTATGTGATATTTTAGAATACCTGCCGGATGGGAATCAAAAGCTTCAGGCCGATCTCATGAGTGTCTCGGGTTTGGACATCCCCGGAGCTATGAATGATAATTTAGTTTTGCGTGCTTGTCATGAATTCAGAGTGCTATATCCCATACCGTTTTTACACATTCACTTGCATAAATGTATTCCGACGGGAGCCGGTTTGGGTGGAGGATCTTCAGATGCGGCCACCTTGCTTGCATCACTTAACCGGGAATTTGGTCATCCGCTAAGTCAGATCCAGTTACAGGATATTGCTGTTCGCCTCGGTAGCGATTGCCCCTTCTTTCTTAATCCTGAACCTGCTATTGGGCGTGGACGTGGTGAGAAACTTGAACCGCTGACTCTTGATCTGAAAGGTTGGTATTTGCAGGTCTATAATCCTGGTGTTCATGTAAGCACAAGAGATGCTTATGCTGGGGTAACTTTAGCTCAAACAGAGCTACAGCTGGAGCGGTCTCTTTTGGACCACCCCTCAAAGTGGAAAAATCTGGTTACGAATGCCTTTGAAGAAACAGTCTTCACTATTCATCCGGTAGTTAAAGAAATCAAAGAATCACTTTACCAAAATGGAGCAACCTTTGCAGCCATGTCAGGCAGTGGCTCTTCGGTTTTTGCTTTATTTATCGAAGATGTGGGGGTAATGCGAGGATTTGAGGAATTCTTGATTTGGCAAGAATTGTTGTAGGGCCTCCCCAGGCCCCTCCCAATTAAGGGAGGGTTGGGTGGGGTCTATTTTGATCGCGATCTTCCTCTTGATCGTGATTTTGATGTCTTAACGGGTTCTTCGTCTGAAAGTTCCATGATCAGGTGCTTTTTTGCAATCACTTCTCCTTCTTCTACATGAATCTTTTTAACCACTCCACCTTTTGGGGCGTTGAAGCGGTTTTTCATTTTCATGGCTTCGAGGATGAAGATGCATTTACCTTCTGATACTTTCTGACCTTCTTTGACACAAATCTTCAGTATAGTACCCGGAATCGCTGCGGTGATCTGGTTTGGATCTTCAGGTTCCCAGGCTTTTCGCCGATTAAATTTCTTTGAGAGGGCAGTGCGGTAACGCGTGCCCTCTACTGTGAAATAATTTAATTTGCCATCTTGATCTTTCTGTGAATCCATACAAAATAATTTAGATTACAATGGAATTGATCCGTGTTTGCGATCAGGCTTTGGCGCATCTTTTGAATCGGAAACGTCAAGAGCGTGGATCAGAAACTTACGTGTCTCTTCAGGTTCAATAACAGCATCAACATACCCACGGGCAGCAGCCACATAAGGGTTAGCGAATTTCTGCTTGTATTCTTTGATCTTCTGACGACGCATTTTATCAGGATCTTCTGCGCCTGCAATTTCTTTGCGGAAGATGATATTGGCAGCGCCTTCAGGACCCATTACGGCGATCTCAGCCGCTGGCCATGCAAATACGAAGTCGGCATTCAGGTGCCTGCTGTTCATGGCAATATAGCCCCCGCCGTAAGCCTTTCTCAAGATGACAGTGATCTTAGGCACTGTGGCTTCACTGTATGCGTAAAGTACTTTTGCTCCATGACGAATCACACCTTGATGTTCCTGGTCAACACCCGGGAGATATCCCGGAAGGTCAACCAGGGTAACGATAGGTATATTAAAGGCATCACAGAAACGTATAAAGCGTGCGGCCTTATCGGATGAATCCACATCCAATACACCGGCTAAAATCAGCGGTTGATTTGCGATGAATCCAACCGTATTTCCATTGATCCGACCATACCCAACGACAATATTGGGTGCAAACAATTCCTGAACTTCGAAAAATTCTGAACTGTCTGTGATGGATTTTATGACATCTCTAACATCATAGGGTTGTTTTGGATCTGAAGGAACAATCTCATCAATCTTAAAGCTGTTTTTCGGATTCCGGGGTCTCAAGGCCTTGGCCTTATGCTTATTGCTCCATGGAATATAAGAAATCAACGTTTTGATTTGCTCAAAACATTCAGCTTCACTTTCAGAATAGAAATGCGCATTACCGGTAATCTCGCTGTGAACACGGGCACCGCCCAGTTCTTCCATAGAGATTTCTTCACCCAGAACAGTCTTTATAACTTCTGGGCCTGTAATGAACATCTTGGAGATTTTGTCTACTACAAAAACAAAGTCTGTCAGAGCAGGAGAATAGACAGCTCCACCTGCACATGGTCCTAAAATAACAGATATCTGTGGGATAACTCCTGAGGCAAGTGTGTTACGATAAAATATTTCACCATAACCAGCAAGTGAATTTACTCCTTCCTGAACACGTGCACCACCTGAGTCATTAATTCCTATAACTGGTACCCGCATTTTCATGGCATGGTCCATAATTTTGGTTATTTTCCGAGCATGCATTAGTCCGAGAGATCCTCCGGCAACCGTAAAATCCTGGGCGTAAATACAAACTGGTGCGCCATAT
>CAYUGX010000202.1:0-9018 GCA_964444375.1 uncultured Porphyromonadaceae bacterium
ATTATCCCAATATCCAAATCCAGCATCCGATAGGAGTTTCATTTCATTCAAATTACATGAAATGTCTTCAATCAGCTTAAGTATTATCGACCAAAATGGTAAAACAATCAAAACGCTGATTAACGACAGGCAATACAACTACGGAAAGCATGTCGTTGAAATAAACCGAACTGAATTGGGTTTGATGAAGGGAATCTATTATTGCCGGCTTTCTATTAATGGACAAGTAGAAACCACAAAAATGGTTTTGACCGACTAGCTTCATTTCGGAGCATTGGGAAGAATTAAAAAACCTATTTTGCGAAGAAGCTTGTAAATTGCAGGCTGAGAAGAAGTAGATGAATTAATTATGAAACAGATTGGATGTTGTCTTGGATTGCTATTTTTTATCGTTCACTTATCAATGGCCCAAAACGATTGGGAGAATGAACAAGTTATTGGAATCAATAAAGAACCCGTACATGCTACTTTCTATCCGTTAAGTTCAATAGATGAGGCCTTTGACAACGGAATGAAATCGGAATGTGTAAAACTTCTGAATGGAACCTGGAAGTTCTCTTGGGCATCCAATGTTGAAGAACGTCCAAACGATTTCTTTAAGATAGATTTCGATGCTACTTCGTGGGATGATATTCCTGTACCGGGTAACTGGCAAATGCACGGTTATGGCACACCAATTTATACAAACATCAATTACCCTTTCGATAAAAATCCACCTATGATTAACGGAATTAACGGAAATCCGGTTGGATCATACCTACACACTTTCTCACTTCCAGAGAATTGGGATGGACGTGAAATGTTTATTCATTTCGATGGTGTTTCATCGGCTTTTTATATTTGGATAAACGGACAAAAAGTTGGGTATAGCCAGGGAAGTTATACCCCTGCAGAATTTAATCTTACGAAGTATTTACAAAAAGGCAAAAACAAAATTGCAGTCCAGGTTTTCCGCTGGTGCGATGGCAGCTACCTCGAAGATCAGGATGGTTGGCGATTGAGCGGTATTTTCCGCGATGTGTATCTGTACTCAACACCGAAAACTCAAATTCAGGATTTTTTTGTTACAACTGATTTGGATGAGAATTATAAGAATGCGGTTGTTTCAGCCCTAGTCAATTTGAAAAATTACGATACAAAGTCGTTCAAAAATGGTTTGCTTGATTTTAAACTATTGAATTTAGAGGGACAGGAAGTGGAACTAGACGGAAAGCTCTCGCATGAAATCTCGCTACTTAAACCGGGTGCGAGCATGGAAGTAATAATTAGCGGAAATGTAACCGGCCCAATGAAGTGGACACATGAAACCCCCAACCTTTACAAAGTTGCCATTTCACTATATAACAGCCAAGGAGAAATCACTGAGGTAGTTGCCTGTAATACTGGTTTTCGTGAAATAGAAATCAACAACCGTGAAGTTCTGTTGAATGGCAAACCGTTATTGTTTAAAGGAGTAAATAAGGTTGAACACCATCCCCTGTTGGGTAAGTATGTTACCAGGGAGTGGCTGGAAAAGGAAGTGTTGATTATGAAACAACACAACATCAACTCTATCCGCACAGCTCATTATCCACATGATCCGTATTTATATGAATTGTGCGACCGGTATGGATTACTGGTTATTGATGAAGCCAATGTTGAGTCGCACGGTATGCGTTACGGCGCAGAATCGCTGGCAAAAAATCCTGCCTGGAAGAAAGCACATGTTCAACGTTGCCGTTCAATGATTCAGCGCGATAAGAACCACCCAAGTGTGGTCATGTGGTCGCATGGTAACGAAGCAGGTAACGGAGTAAATATCGCTGCAATGAACGATGAAGCCCACCGTCTGGATGCTACGAGGCCCACGCATTACCATTTCAGTGACAATCCCAAGAGTTGCGACATTTTAGGAGGAGGAATCCACAAAGGAGGTAAACGCCATAATGCAGGTCGGTATCATTCAATCAAAGACCTTGAAATTGTGGCTAATTCAGGAGAACCAAGACCATTCTTGTTAAATGAATATGCCCATGCCATGGGGAATGCCATGGGGAATCTGAAAGAATATGTAGACGTTTTCGAAAAATATCCAAATATGATAGGCGGTCATATCTGGGATTGGGTAGACCAGGGAATTCTGCAAACAACCGACGATGGAGAAGATTGGTATGCCTATGGGGGTGATTTTGGCGATACTCCCAACGACAAAAACTTCTGTTTAAACGGGATTGTTTTGCCCAACCTGGGAGTCACGCCAAAAACTATTGAAGTAAAACGTGTTTATCAGAATATTGGTTTTAAGTTGAACAACAATAGTGGTTCACTGACCTTATCCAATAAAAACCAGCACATCACACTAGATGGAATTACATTCTTTTGGAAAGTGCTGGAAAATGGCAAAATTGTCAAAAAGGGAGATTTTATGATAAATGTGGCTGCAGGATTAAGCGAGAATTATAAAATTCCTTTTGGAGATATTTCGATCGAAAAGAATAAAGAATATCTATTCAATATTTCAGCAAAATTGAATGAGAAGTGCAGATGGGCAGAAGCCGGATATGAAATTGCTTTCGACCAGTTTATTCTGCAAGAATGGATTTTCGAAATCGACGAATTGGATTCGAAACAAAGAATGCACACCGATGTAAGTGATAATTTTGTTAAAATATCAGGGGATGATTTTTCCTTTGCCTTCGATATTGAAAAGGGTGTGATATCTGAATACAAACTGAAGGGCAAAAACCTGCTTCAAAATGGTCCACAACCCAATGTATGGAGGGCTCCAACCGATAATGACGGATCATATTTCCCTGACGCAACAAACAAACGTCAATGCAACTTATGGTTAGATGCCGGCTTAAAAGATATAGTTAGTGCGCTCACAAACTTTGAAATGAAAAATCAAGGTGAGGCCAATACCACATTTGTGGCGAGTTACGAATTACGCAGCAAAGACAAAACTACCGGATTTGATTGGCATATTGAATATTCCGTTTTTTCCGATGGTCGTTTCACCATGAACACTAAAGTTAAGCCAATCGGGAGGCTTCCTGACTTACCACGCCTAGGATATCAGTTGATTTTACCAGATGAGTTTGATCATTTCGAATGGTATGGACGAGGCCCACATGAAAGCTACAACGACCGCAAGGTTGGCGCCTCAATTGGCAAGTATTCAGGCAGTGTTGACGAGCAGTTTACGTATTATGTGGTGCCACAGGAAAACGGCAATAAAACCGATGTTCGCTGGGTAAAGCTTACCAATACAAATGGAGTGGGATTAAAGGTTTCAGGGGATATCCCACTGGAAGCATCGGTTCATCACTACAGCACCCAAACCTTAACGAACGCTGTACATACCTATGAACTTGTTAAAGAGAATCTCACCTATTGGAATATTGACTTCAGCCAGGGCGGCTTGGGTGGTAATAGTTGTGGTCCAAAGCCTTTGGAAAAGTATTTATTAAAACCATTGCCTATTCAATTTTCACTGAAATTTGAACCCATAAAATAAAAAAGGTTATGCCTCGGGCAGCAAACTGACAAATCCAATTTTATAGTTGCTTTCCCGTAAGCAGTTTTAACATATTACCCATCATCTTTCTTTTACTTACTTTGTCGTTCAATATGCCCAGATACAGCATTGCCACATTCCTGGGTGGGATCGTTTTTTTTGCTTTTTCCAACAGAATCAGTGCTTCTTTTTTGCAAGTAGTAACACATAGACCGCATCCTATGCAACGATCAAGCTCAATACTTGCTTTTTCATTTTCAATTTGAATAGCCTCCATCTGACATCTCTTTACACATAGCATGCAGCCATTGCACAATTCTTCCTCTACCTTTGCATAATAATTGTGCGCAATTAATTCAGCAGGCTTGTCGTATTTTTTTGCAGAAGTTAACACACCACAGCAACATCCGCAACAAAGGCAAATACAAAATGGCTGAAGTGAATTACCCGGTTGCAAAACCAATCCTTCCCGTTCTGCACGATTAATGATCTCCAAGCACTCATCTTTGGTGATGGTTCTTGCCTTTCCCCTGTCTAAGTAACTTTTCGCATCAAACATCAAACAAACTTCGATATCTTCAGTTTGTTTGCAGGGCTTGCCAAGTATTGCCTCCCCTTCTTTGCACACACAATTTGCGACCTGTATAGACTTGTCAGTCTTCTCGACAATTTCACGCATATTATCGTATGTAGCGATATTAAATTCTGGGACAATAGCCTTCATGTGGGGACTTGCACGCAACTGTGGTAATGAAGAATTGAAAAATTCATCATTAAAACCTTCATCGAAATACTGATGAACCAGCTCCATCATTTCTTTGCTTAGGTCACCTGTCTGATATTCAAACATCCCAATGGCCAGCATTGCATTACTATATTTGAAAGGTTCTTTTTTGGATCTGCTGATCGACCCTTTCAAAAACATATCATGAAGTATCGCTGCTACCTGATCTGGTTCGTAGGAAATCTCAAATTTTCTTTCAAGTCTTTTCCTTACTATTTCAACGGAAACATTTCCCAAACTCAAGCAGAGTGCCAATTTGACTTCGATAGGAGTAAAGAGTAATTTTAGAATCCTTATTTCTACTCCTGAATTTGTTTTAGGATACCCAATGGGCAGCTTATCGAGATGTTCTTGTAATTGTCTGTAATACGTAGTTTCTGAATCCATTTCTTAATGATACGAAATAAAGCATAAAAGGAAAATGACAGAAGCGGTGCAAATCATTATTGTTTCAGTATGTGTCATAATGATGACAAATACAAATCCCGAAGATTCCTTCGGACCATTCGAAGTAGCAGCCACTTTTGAATTATCAGGTCTTGAATTGCTGATGGATTTGCCAGAAGTAGTTGTATTTTCGCAGCATTAGTTTTGAGGCTATGGCAAAACGCGAAAAAAGAAACAAAAGCCGCGGATCGGCTGGCAATAACCGCAAATTGGGAGAAGACTTCTTGGAAAAGAACCGCAGAAAAGACGGGGTAAGAGAAACTGAATCGGGATTACAGTATTTGGTACTTGAAGAAGGTGAAGGCGATTGTCCCAATGTCAATGCCAATATAACCGTTCACCAGCGTTGTCAGCTTATAAACGGAACTATAATTGAGGATACTTATCGCGAAAACGAAACTTCGGATGTGAAAGTGATAGAATTAATTGAAGGTTACCAGGAAGGAATTCAGTTAATGAAAAAGGGTGCACGTTACAAGTTCTTTGTTCCCTGGGAGCTGGCCTGGGGAAAAAACGGAACGGGTAGCAAAATCCCTCCCTACTCCATGCTCATATTCGATGTTCGCTTGGTTGATTTTTGGTAGCCTTTAGGCTTGTATATGCATCTTCAATTTTTTCATAATCACCCTTAAAGAATGGGCACTCCTTGATGCATATTGAACATCCAGCATGCTTCGAAAATGGAATAATGCACTTTTTGTAATCTATATGCCGAAGGTGACCGTTTTCAATTGTCATAGTATCTTCAAAGATTGCACCGGTTGGGCAAACCTTCACACAGATATTGCACGAATCACAGAAATCTGCAATCCAGTTCTTTTGATCTTTGTCGCTAAAAGAAAGGTTCTCAATATTGGTGTAAATAGCTGCAATTCTTTGACTTGGACCATTTCCTTTTGAGATCAAGATCCCATGTTTCCCTATTAATCCCATCCCGGCCTTTTGGGCTAAATAGGGATAATTTGTTTCACCCCCTAGGGCAGGTCCAGCTTCGGAAGAGAAACCTTGGTTCCGCAAATAATCGGCTAATCGGTTCACTGTTACACCGAGTACGGCATAGGCTCGCCATACTTCACTACTGGTTATTACGCTTGGAGCTTTATTCATTTTCCTCTTCTTCATCTCCATGGTAAGAACAATAGCATTTTCAAATAATACCACCCTATTAGCGAAAACATAATCCCTGGGTACTTTAGTATAAGCTATATCAGTGCATCCGAGTTTCCTAGCATAGTCTTCAAAATCCTGCAACTCTGCTCTAGAAATTTTCCTTCTGGGATTAGAGGGATTGTTTTGTAAAGTCTTATAGCTCTTCTTTATATTGAGGATTGTTTTTACAACCTTAGGAAATACTACAGGCAAGACTTTCAGAAAACCAGAGAAATGGCCATAAGCCTTAACAAGCCCTGGTACAAATTGTGCTTCAGGAGATTGATTTCCAGGAGCAATGACGGGGGTACCTTCTGAAAGGTAGCTGTTGATATTTACAATTTTAGGGGCTTTCATATCTTAAATATATGGAAGCCTCTAATGCATTGCAATAGATAATCTCAAAAGTCCTTGTTGAGATGAACAACCGGATTATTAGAATCAATCATTTTCCTGGATTTTAGCAACTCCAAAGCATCTGTGAAATTCTCCATTGAATGCAAATTAATTATGATGTACGCCTTTCCTGCATCATCCAAAAATGATAAAACAAAATCTGAATTGTAATCAAGTTTTTCAACCCGGTTTAGGTCAGGAATATGGTCTCTAAGAAAATCAAATGTATTGATGTGATTCTTGGAGATGACAATAAGCCTGGTGAAATCATACTTCTTTAACTGAATGATATTCTGTTCATTTAAAATGGGGTAGTTTTTCTCATACATCAATGGACTGGCAATATTTTTTCTGATCATCCGCGAAATTGGATAATCCTTCGTGTCTGATAACAGATAGTAGTTCTGAAAAAGATATTGGAATTCCTTATGGGCATCTGGAAAAGTTTCTCCATAGATCTTAATACTCTGCTTGATGAAGTATTCATCAAGCTTTCTTCCTTCATTAAGGTATGACACTACCAAGGGGTACATGGCTTCGTCAAAATCCCTAACATAGGATTGTCCATAGCTGAATTTATGGGCACCCGCCAAATCCTCCTTCATTTTATGTCCAATAGCACCACCCAGAACTTCATTTAACATGAAATTCACCATGAATCTATCAGGAGATTTTGAATTATTGAACCACCGTTCGATTTGCTGGTGTGATTCCAGTGACTTTTCAGCGAAGGCACGATGAGAGAACTCATGCGCCAGTAGACCAGCATACCAGGAATAATCATCTGATTCAGTCAGTAATCCGCAGAAAACAACATTCCCCTGGGGCCGTGGTACAAGCCTTACTACATCACCAGGGACCACTGAAAAAGAAAAAATGACAGGAATATCTTTTGACCAACTACTCTCGAAAATTCGCTCAAAGCCCGTCAACTTTTCTTCAAGGTTGATTTGTGCTGTATAATCTTCCAGATCTTGTAATCTTTGCTGGGCGATTGGGTAATACTTCTCCCAAATCAGATCATCATACAAGGGTTCCACTGCCTCAAGTATTTCAAATAATTGTTGATGTTGATAGAAAGGAATTATTCCAGTCGTAATCTCCTTGAACTCTTTCAGCGTATTTGACTTAGCACTAAGTGTGTGGATTAAATCACTGCTTGACTTCGCTTTGGCCATAAACCTATATTTTGGATAGCCTGGAAATTCGTATGAATAATTTATATTGAGCTTTTGATACTGATTAACAAGGTTTGTTAATTCTTCATTTTTACTCAGGTCACTGTTTTTAAAAAATGAATATAGTGTGGGACCATAATAACCATTCGTCTTCACTGTTTCCATGAAATTCAGAATACAATAAGGTTTATTGATTTGGTACTTTATGGTGTAGGTGTCAATCTTTTGACCAAAGGAATTTAGGGTTAAAAGTGTTAGCGTTATTATTATATAAAAGATTCTCATTAGATTTTGTTTTAGATTCCTCAATAAGTTATCATGTAATGTCAGGACGTGCAGATTTCCAATTTGTTACATCACATGATTTAAATCATAAGATTGGTTGGCCGGTTTGTATGAAGATCAGCATTATGAGATTTACACTCATGATTAGACCAGGTAGATAAGCAAACTCACAAGTCCTTTCGAATTGCTTTTAACGGTATAAATCTTCACCTTTAGATTAACCAAAATAATGACAATGAATTGAGGTGTAAATGTGATTTAAACCACATATGGCGTAGATAGATCTTAGGAACAAACAACTATTACTGACATCAGAAAAACCAATAGATATTATGGAAGAAAAATCTGCTTTTGATATTCTTTTTGACAAACTTTCAGCTAGGGGTCTGCAACCTGAAAAACGACGATCAGAAAGGACTTTTGTTGTTCCTGGGAAAGACAGGCTATCAAATACAAAACTTATTATTGCCAAGAATAAATCTCTTTTCTTTTGTGCGTATGATTCATATGGTTCAAGCGCTTTTGCTTCCAAGACTTTTACTGGAATTTATTCAATCATTAATCTATCTCCAAAAACAGATTGCCATATCTACCAAAAAGACTGGCTTGACCTATTTCTTCGGAAAAGAAAACGCAAAACAGGAATCAATTTTATCGATGAGAATCTTACTATTACTTCATCGACCAAGTGGTCTCCTTCCCTTTTATTAAAACTGAAAGATGTTAAGCTATTTCTCGAAATCAATAAAAGTATTGCTCCTCTCAAAGTATCCATTCAGCATGACTACCTTTCAATCATTGAAGAACTAAAAGATAAAACGGTGATTGGAATTGAGACAGATCAGTGGATTTATGAAGATAATGACTTAGACTTGATCATTAATAAAGGCGGACAACTAATTGAAAATATGACAAATGCCTGTTCGTAACACGCTGTAAATTTAATAGCGGGTTCGGTGGGTGATCCAACATTGGATTGGCTTATGGCCGATTTCGCAAGCTCACTTCACGTCAATTATCCGTTCCTATCAGACGGGTAAGAGTAATAAAAAATACCCGAAATACTTTCCAGTGTTTTTCTTGTGTATACCCTTCAGAACGACCTGTCTGAGATCTGATTAAGCCTACAGGGGTATTTGAGCAACATATATCGAAATAGAGTCCAGAAAGGGTTTGATTAGTAGTTTCTTGCTGTGACATGTCGAGTATGGAAAGGAAAACAGACCTACGAAATGTGATTTCTATTTATTGCAATATGTAGTTAATGCATAACTTGTCATTGC
>CAYUGX010000203.1:0-8919 GCA_964444375.1 uncultured Porphyromonadaceae bacterium
GTAAACTAAATTTTAATACTTCATAAGATCCTTTTTCGACGGCAATCGTATCACAAAAAATGATATGAATTTTATTCTTCTCTTCAATTTTCAATTTTACTATTTTACTATCTTCTTGGACTGCTGGAATATCGAGAACTTTCTTTTCTATTGCTTTTATTAATCTACCTATTTCAATATTTTTCTCTTTGCAATAATCCATAATCTCTGGATGTAATTGATTAAAATCAGTTGAACTATATCCTTGTACTCTATTTTGAATTCTTTTTTTATCATCAAAGTATTCAACAAATCTAATATAGCGAGCTTGAATCTCATCATCAATTAGTTCTTTATATGATCTAATATTTTGTAACCATTTTCTTTCTTCCGGTCTCATTCCTGGACCAATTGCTTTTGGATTAAAATAATGACAACGTAATATTTCATTATGCATTGCAAATTTATCCATAAGTATATCTAGCTTTCTTTCATCATTAGGTAATTTGATATTAGATGGCTCTAGTTTTCTTTTTGATATTGGTTGCCTTATTATGATATTCATTATTTTAGGAAATTGCCAAGTTAAGATTGCAATAAAAATACCAAGCACCATTAAAATTATTACAATCCATTCTAACGAAATCATTCGACACCCTCATTTAAGTTAGCTGGTAAGTTCCTAAGCCCTCCCTCATACAACCCCACCAGCTGCCGCACATGTGCTTCACGCGTCGTCGGTGCGGACCCTTTCAAGGGCGTAGCGGTCGTGGTGGTTCCCTCTTCTGCATCTGTAGGAGTATAGAAGTAGATGCGACGAATCGGAATTTGAGAAATGAACCGAGTTTTATATCGTAAATAATCTCCTCTTAGATGAGGTGTGATATGTGAAAAAATATAAGTAAGTAGGCGAGTATTTAATAATGAAATTAATGATAAAGAATTAACAATGTGTAATGGTTTAATTACATAAATTGTATTTTTAAAAACTGCATTTTCATTAAACATCATGAAATTATTTATAGGAGCAATATCCGGGGTCAATATTTTAATCCCATTATAAACGGTATCTGTAGCAGGATCATGATAAGCATACCAAGGTTTCCCTCCTTTATTTACGCAATATCGCTTTTCTAATTCATTTTGAAACTTTAATAAATATTTTTTAATTAATGGATAATCACTAAGATCAATAATTTTTCCATTTTTGTATGGAAATATAATATGTTTATTAGCTATTATATTTTCAAATTTCTTAACTTGTTCTCCAAAAATGATTGGATATATTAAATCGTCCTCCAACTTATACTTATTTATCTCTTTGGATTCTATAATAAATATATCATCTGCACCACAAGCTGAGGCTTCACGGATAAACTCTGTTAATTTTCCAAGTTTAATAATATTATTCCTGAATATTGATTTAACAACACTATTTTCACTTGAAATGATATTTGCCCAATTACCTTTAACCAATGTTGTTTGCAAAACATTGTATATCTTCATTTTACTATCATTTACAAATGTTTCTGTCAAATTCTTAACATTGTTGATACTTTTTGCTCTGATTTCCCTAACTATTACTTTATGGCTCTTTATATAATTAGTATTTTTGGTTAATAGGATACAGGTGTATGCAATAGCATCGACAAATATTGGGCTATCACCATAATCAATTAATTCATTCAATTTATAATTGTTTGCTAAATATTTCTGAAGCATTTGACCATAATCAGAATGAATAAATTTATTGGTCATAATGTAACCAAATGTCCCATTGTGACTAAGTAATTCATGGCCACGTTCTGTAAAGATTACTGAAAGATCAGCCCGCCCTACTCCACTCTTGTAATATATATGATAGTAGCCAATTTCATCATCTGGTTGAGTCTTAATATTCACATATGGAGGGTTTCCTATTATTGCGTCAAAACCTCCAAATTCGCCCTTATTTTCTCCTTTTAAATAAAAAATTTCTGGAAACTCCAACTCCCAATGAAAGAAATTCCATTTCTTTGCCATTAATGATGCCGTTTCCATCCACGATTTTCCAAGAACTTGGGTCCATTTCAAATTGTCCCGTTGTAGGATTTTACCAACGATATTTAAATAATTAATAACTGGACTTTCCCCAAGTAAATTACCAAAGTAAATTGATGTTTTTAAATCGCAAAGAGCTTTAATTTTTTTATAATCCAATGATTTTCTGAGTGATAAATACGCCGCTTCTTTCAATTGGACATCAGTTATTGTATCATCACTAAGTCCTTCCACTTCCTTCATAGCGCTTGTAAAGTGCTCAATGATAGGCTGTGGAATTTTCACTGGAAGAGCTACTTGATTTGTAAATACTTTTCTTTCTCTTTGGAATTTAGTACTCTTATTTCGTCTTTGCTTTCTTTTGACCAATTCTTTTATCTTTGGATATTCGTGTAACCCCTCCAATTGGGTACCGATTATTGAATTACCGCATTTAATATGATGATCTAAAAAGCTCAACGGCTTTTCAGCTGCGACTGTCTCCAACCATAAACTAACCTTAGCCAACTCAACAGCTAAAGGATTCAAATCCACCCCATACAAACAATGCCTTACGACTTCCCTCTTAGCAGCGATGTATGTTTTTTCGTATTCATCAACCTTTTTGCTAATAGCTCCTGCTTCCTTTTCCTTAGTTAACTTGACCTTATCATCTTTCGTCCAGTGGCCTGAGGTAGTCACGATTTTCTCAGCTAAAAAGTTCAGGGCTCCTACCAGGAAATGACCTGAACCCATGGCTGGATCGCAGACTTTCAACTCTAAGATCTTGTCATGAGCCAGCCTTGCTGCTTCTTCAGCAACTTCTTCGTTTCCCTCGGCTCGAAGCTGGGCTATTGCAGCCCCATACACTGAGGGACTAATACCAGTAATGTCCTCCTCTGGTTTTGTTACTTTACCAGCTGGTTCGACACCATTCTCGCGATTTTCAGGTACAACGGGTAGCTCCGGTAATACGTCTGGTAGCCAACCAACTTTCATCGCCGCTTTGTGCGCTACCTCCAGCTTCTCCCTCACCAAGAGCCCGCAAGTGTGCTCTACGATGTAGCGTACGATATAATCAGGCGTGTAATAGGAGCCTGTGGCCTTACGTTCCCCCTTGACAGTCTCTAGGTATATCTCATTCTTTTTGACTCTGTCCAAATCTTTCTTCGGTACTCTTTTCGGTTTTGCATCCCCAGCTTGCTTGTCTGGCTTCCAGACCAAGCTCTTGCCCTTTTTAATGGCTATCAAAGGTTCACTGGCTACCTTGACCTTATACTCCAGCAAACCCTCGTAGATTGAACCGAGATGCCTAGTCTCCAGCGTGGAGTAATCGATAAAGAAATAGGCTCCGTCCCTGTCCTTGGCCCTGGTCATGTAGTGCAGAGCCATTACTAGAGCCTTATCTGGGATGTCCCAATTATCCAGTCTTGGGTGAGCATCTGGAGAGAAGAGCTTACCGTTGTAAGCCCTCATCTCAAAGGTTGTTTCACCTATACCCTCAGTTCCAATGTTAATCAGTTTGAAGAGCTTTCGTATTCTGGTCCAGAGTCTACCTTTTCCAGCTTTTCCACTTTGACCTGGGTCTTCGCCTATCTCTTGAGCAAGTCCCCTCATGAGCAGGTTCAGAGCCTTCTCCTCTCGCTCCCAAGGGAAGATTATCGTATCCTTGAGTTTGGTTATCGAATACTTGTCCTGATAACCCTTCTCACCCACTGGTAGCAAACCCCGGTCCTCTGCAAATAGCACGAACAATAACCGATATAATAGATAGAACAGCTCTTCCCTGGCTTTCTCAAGAGCCTCGTCGGTTCGCTCGATCCGATTGTGGTCCTTGCTCACTACTCCCTCTGCCAGCACCTTCAGCGCAAGGTAGATATTATCTCGCAAGTCATCCTGCAGCCGTTTTGCATAGTTGTCGAACGCTTTATCCACTAAGCTCGCAATTTCAGCCAGGGTGCGATATTCCTCAGATGGTATTGCAACTCCTTCTAACCATATCCACAATGGTTCAGGCAGGACCTCCTGAAAATCGATGGTTAATGGGATGTGGCGTATCTGTGATTCTAAAACCGGTGAATCCTCCTTCTTGGCCAAGTAATGATTCGATAACAACATCTTCTCAGCTTTTGGAGAGCTACATATTACAAGGCTAGTAGGGAATGTATTGAATGCAGCTCTCGCAGCGCTCTTCCAGCTTGCTTGCCTCTCCGTCGCCAATTCCAGATGGATTATCAAAAATCCCAGCTTTGACGACTGGGCTACAATCATCTTACCGATTACTTCACCGGATATCGATTCAGGGAAGATATAACTTGGTATTTGGCTGAATGTCGGCTCCCAACCCAGCTCACAAAAAAGGTCACGGACGGTCTGTTCACTCGGGGTTTGCCGCAGTAGTTCCAGTGCCCGTTTCCGTTCCATGTCTCTTACTCTCCCTTGACCCACAGATATTCACTGAATAGGACCTGCACCCTATCCTCAGGTAATGGTTCTCGGCTCTCTCGTAATGCATAGTCAGAAGCCATCTCCTCCAATTCTTTGATGAGCTGCTTTCCAGTAACTCTATTTCTCTGGAACCGTCGTAACCTTGTTAGAATGGTCAAAGGAAGCGCTTGCTTATAGATATGTAGTAACTTATCCTGCCTCTCTCGTTTGTCGAATAATCCTGGCTGTAGCAATTGCTTGCTTACCCACTTTTGTTCCTTAGTGGCACCTTGTGCATGAAGTAATTGTGTCAATTCTTCCTCATGGGTTTTAATGAACGATTTACGAGCGACACCCACGAGGTCATCGAAATGCTCCGGAATATCTTTACCTCGCTCGTTACCAAAGCATCTCAATAACTGGATAGCCGAATCTTGTGGTAATTCCAATGCTACCGATTTGTCTCCATCACCCACAAAGTAGTAGCGACGTTGATACCCTGCTTGGACACCAATGATGGCCCCATTCGATACAGAGATACCCACCGCCTTCTCGCCCAGTTTTCCGATTACATTCTCCAGTACCGAGTGGTCGAGCTTTCGTGCAGTTCGTAGACCCAACTGAGCAATATCGAGCTGGTTCTTCATCTCAGGTTCTTCATCGAATTGTTGCTTGACCATTTGGGCTAGTTCGGGGCTTATCAATCCCTCACCAGCTTCCTTATCCAGAACATCTTCATCCTGAGCAACATAAATGGCGTACATGTCCTCTTCGTTGACACGCTCCTCTAGAGTTATCACTTGTTTATCTTCACCTATCTGATCGTGAATGTCTTGGATTCGCATCGATACAACCTGTTCCAAACCAAGGTGCTCTTCTAGTTTAGGATCTGGTAGAAAGTTGTAAATCAGCACCTTCTCGTGCTCGGAACCGATACGATCAACCCTACCAATGCGCTGGATCAATCGCACTGGATTCCAATGTAGATCATAGTTGATTATCACCCTAGCGCTCTGAAGGTTAAGACCCTCAGACAGCACATCAGTGGATATTAGAAACTCGATCTCTCGTTCACCCTCAATCAGCTCATAGTTGTTAGGACCAGGAGCGAACCTTCGTACCGCTGATGCGATTCCCCCTGACTTGTCTCCAGAAATCCACTCCCACTCTTTATCATACTTTAAATTCTTGAAAAGGTAGCGTGCTGTGTCTTCGAACTCGGTGAACAACAGAACCTTCTCACCATCATTTTCCAGCTTCGATATCAACGTCTGTAATGCCGTTATCTTGTCATCCTCATCAGGACCGATCTCGCGGACCTCCTTAGCCATCTTTTCGAAGATGACCATATCGGATTCAAGGTCCCTTATCAGGTCACGCATATCGAATGCCTTGCGGAGATAGGTCCTGCCTGATAGGAACGATTTCTCGAACATACTGGTTAATTCCTTTTCCAGCTCATCGGCAGAGAGTGTCAAAAGATCATTGAAACTTTTTCCAATGGGCATGAACTCTCCGGTCTCCTGTAAGATAGCAATGAAATTCCGGCAACCATTAGCCATCCGCTGAACAGTTTCTCTGAATGAGTGAACTGAAGATTCGAAGCGCTTAAACAACAATGTCCGAATTATCCCCCTCAGTAATTGGGAACCTCTAGCAAGATCAGAATATGGTCGCTTCTCACTCATTCTTGGTTTAAGATAATTCCCTGTAGCATAACGAGCCAACTTCAAGTGCCGCATATGCTCTCGAAGCCGCTCATAGATTGTGGCATCACCATACACGGCTCCGATATCATAGCGTAGCGGTTCTTGTAGTTCTCTGTCTGGGAAGTAGAGATAATTATCTTCAACAACCAAAGCGGTCCTGCCTTTGCCATCAGGTACTCCGTAATTTGATAAGACAAAACGCCTTGTTCGTCGTATCATTAACTGTTCTAATGCATCTCTAAGGTTATTTTGGCCATCGAACACTGTGTTGAAATAATCCTTCAAATTGGGAGGGGTTAGGGTTAGCTGATGGCCGACATCGGGAAGGAACAACCTTACTTGATTGTAAATATCCCAACAATCTCGATTCAAAGGTGTAGCCGTTAACAGAATGGTAGGCTTGCCCCATGCAAGCCGCTCAAGAGCTCCATATTTGAGTGTACCCGTGTACCTGAAATTATGAGCTTCATCAACCAAGATCAAATTGCAATGTTTTTGGTATCGTCTGAACCAACGCTCTTTCAAGATGGTCTCATCCGACAGTTTACCAGCCGATAAAACATCAGCATCAACATCGAAATCCCCAAGGAAACTCTCCCACATGGGTTTTAGATTCGGTGGGCAGATGATGAGTGGATGGGCATGTTTGCCCTGTTTCTCCCAATCCTTCTGAAGACGGGATATCAATGCTGTGCCGATGTAGGTTTTCCCCAGACCTACAACATCGGCGATGTACACCCCACCAAACCGCTCGATCAATGATTGCGCGAGTGATACCGCCTCCCTCTGAAATTGAAGAAGCTTCTCTTCGCCTGGTTTAATATCAGTATCCTTGCAACCCAAGTCCTCACGTGTAAGCCAAAATGCTACTTGGATGAATAGCTCCCACGGTGTCAGCTTACGCAACGCCCAAGATCCTTGTAGCAGCTTTAAAACGTCGGGGGTTACTTCCTTGCCTTTCTCCCATCGATTATCGAACCAATCACTGATAGCACTATAATCGGCATGGTGAGATGAGACTAAATTGAGCTCGTCTGAGAATTCAAATCCATGTAATGAAAAGTTTGACGAACCAACGACGACCTGACCTCGTCCCGTTGGATGAAGTTCAGGTTTGTAATGGAACAAGTACGCTTTTGCGTGGAAGAAGGGGCCTGTATACACTCTGATCTCGATACGATTCTCCTGAGTCATTTGTGTCAGTATTTCCATGGCCTTCGCTTCCAAGGACGTCTGATTCATCGTCTGTATGCTCTCTTTTAGGTCCTCGATGGCTTTTCTCCGCCATGGTTCTGCATTCAGACTCTTCCCTTTGAGCCGGGTTATCTCACGTCTAACCAGCTCGGCCTGAAGGTTTTGTTTCACCAGCACTTCAGCTGTTGTGACATTCGTATGAGGTCCAATTAGAATCCTCAGCTTATTCAATGGTGCGACATACTCTGAAACGGCTTCAAATCCTTTCACGAAGAAGAAACCGACAGCTACATCCAATCGCTCGCAGAGTGGCAACGTTGATTCAAGCTTGGCCAGCATGGTCTGGCGCTCATTGTCGATAACGTTCTCTGCTTCAATTTGTTGTTCACTCATGATTTCCCCACGAAGTTTCCATTTGGACAATTGCGCCCATGCCATAGGCTAACGAAGACGTCGGTTTGACATGTCCTGGCAAATATCCCTCACCAGAAGGATTATTGATAATCTCACTCAGAAGTGCGATTGGCATAAGCGTCAGGCTTCTGAGTACCCCATGTATGGAAGGCGTTGAACTCCCAATCCAACCTGAAGGGGGTGGAAGTCTAAAGAGTTTCGACGGATTGAAGTATTGTTGTCTATTGGAATCCATGGATCAAGACGATAAGGCGTTCCGCTATCTTTTATTGACACCCTGAAAAGAGTTCCATACCTCATTCCCAGAATCTGACAGTGTAAGGAAGGTGTTAACCCCATGATTCGATAACGGCATTTTCTTTCCGGTTTCATCTAGACACCAATACTCATCACCCTGATGAGCTGGGTGCTTATTAACAGCTGAACTCAATATGTTTTGTTCCATCTCGGGTGTCATTTCATTGGCCATCTTCTTCATCTTGATAGCCTCCAGCGTTGTTGCCTCTATTTCTATTTCGAATGGTTTCACTTCCATCACCACAAGTTTATCATTAACCAAGTCTTCTAGAGCTAACAGAGCATTTTTTTCGACTGACCCGAATTTCACCTTACCTTGATTCGTTTCGATATCCATCACTTCATCACCAGGAAATTCCTTGGCGATATCCTCTGGAAGAGGGGTACCATAGTCCTTGATAGTGTTAAGCATCTTCAGATGATATTTTTCTAATTCAAATTCTGGTTTTTGTGATATCTCGGGGTCTGACATGTTTGTTCTCACCTCAATTTCGACAAATATCAATCCGACCGAAGTATAGTATCCTTTTGGTGACTTTCTGTAGTATTCTAGAATGAAACCAAGATCGAATCGCTATTACTTGCTTGGCCAAGAGCATTGATATCAAAGAATGCGAACATGATTTTGCATAAAGCCCTTTCGGACTCGACTCTAATATCCCTTCGATGGATAGGGTCTATCCAGTTGGATAGACTTTTATTATCAGTGGGCTCCATTTGGTAATATTCATAAATGTGTATTTGTGGTGGTGTTACATTTAATTTATCATGTATTTCCTTGTTGTTATAGCCTTCTTCCGCCATCTCAATTATCCTATCTCTAATGGCCATTAGAGCTCGCCCTGGCTTGTTTGCTATCCTAGGAAGGGGAATCCTCCTT
>CAYUGX010000204.1:0-8887 GCA_964444375.1 uncultured Porphyromonadaceae bacterium
GGAGTGTAGGTCTCCCAGAAGAGGCGGGGAATATCGTCCCAGGGGTAGGTGTTAAAGTCGTTACGTGTCTGAATGGGACCAGGTCGTCCACCAAGAATGGCTCCATGGTCGGGAAAAACCTCACAAATCGCTGCTTCGTAATCAAAGGCATCATAGGTCATGCTTTTCCAAAAACCAATCTTTCTATGATAATAGTGCTCTAACTCATCGGGTTGATTTACCGGACAAATTAATTCTTCACCGAGGCTCTTTGAGATGAAAGGATCATCAATGTGGTGTTCATAAAACGGCAGTCGCACTGGTTTTCGGTTCTCCAGTACATGAAGAATGTGTCTGTAATCAGGTTGAAAACCCGTATTCATGATACATTTCTTTAAGGCAATACACGAATAAGGCTAAAAATAATCAAAAGCCAGAAGAAAGGCTATTCTCGGGAGTGGGGAAGCGTGAAATGAAAGGTGCTGCCAAAACCTTCTTGACTGTCTACCCAAATTTGACCGCCGTGTTTTTCAACGAAATCTTTTACCAATACCAGGCCCAGTCCGGTTCCCTTTTCACCTTGCGTTCCTGACCTGTTGGAATTCACCTCGAGATTGAACAGATTGTCTTTCATGTGTAGGGGAATACCAACGCCTTTATCTTCAATTGATAATTGAACAAAGCGATCTGAATCGTGAGCTGAGAAAGTGATTACTCCATTGGCCTCAGAGAATTTGATGGCATTTGATAAGAGGTTTCGCAAGATGGTTTGCAACATATTCTGATCGGCGTACACTTGAATCGAGTCGTCAATGGAAAGTCGAATGTCGATCTGTTTTTTTTCTGCCTCCAGATCAAACTGGTCTTTTAGCATTTCAGCCATTGAATTCAAATGCAGTGTTTGTCGATTGAACTCTATTTTCAGTAATTGTGCTCCAGCCCAGTCAAGTAAGTTATTCAGGAGCTTGGTCGTTTCGTGCAAGGTCTTTTGCACCACCGAAATGGGCTTTTCAAGGTTGGCTGTATCTTTTTGCTGAATCTGGTCAGCCAAAATATTGACTAGTCCATCGGCTGATCCAATGGGCCCTTTTAAGTCATGGGCAATTATTGAGAACAGTTTGTCTTTGGTGGTATTGGCATGGTTGAGTTCTTTGTTCTTTCTCTGTATTCTGTTATTTGACCAAATGATGATAGACGAAAACAAAAGAATGACCAGGATACCAAATACCATGAGCCACTGATAATTCCGTTGTTTTTGAATCCTGAGTGCTTTACTCCTGTTTTGGTTTTCGAGACTTTTAATCTGACTGTTTTGTTCTTCTATCTCTTCAATCGATTGCAACTGCTCTATTTTGATACTCACCGTACCTGAAATAATAGAATCTTGTATTTCGATTTGCCTGTTTTGAAAGATAATAGCTTGATTTGGCTTATTTATATCAAGGTGAATATCAGCAAGTTTAGAATAGATGTCTATCTGGATCTTTTTTTGGTTATTAGCGATCGCAAGCTCCAATGCCTTCTCCACCAGTTCAATTCCCTGATCAGTCTTCCCCCTGGCGATCATGCTTAGTCCCAGGTATTCATAAATGCTTGACAAAGAGAGCACATCAGCAATTTCTTCTTTGATAACAAGTGCTTTGTTCAGGTAGTTTTCGGCTAAGACATAATTACCCTGATAAAACTCAATCATACCAATGTGCTTATAAGAACTTGAGATTCCTACTTCTGACCCACTCTTTGTGTGTATATTCAGTACCCGGTCAAAATTTTTACGCGCTTCAACATAGTTACCCTCATCCATATTTAGAATTCCAATCTGTTCTTGACAGATTGCAATTCCGTTTTCATTTCGATCAATAGACGCCATGACTTGGTAACTTCTTTCTGCGTCGAGAAATGACTCCAGTGCTTTTTCTGGATGTTTTAAATCAGCATAAATTCGACCCAATAAGTAGGCTGTCCAGGCGTAACCTTCTTCATAGTCGGCTTTTCTGTAGCTCAACTTGGACTTAATGGTGTATTCGATAGCGCGATCATACAGTCCATTTATCCTGAATATGGTCCCCATAATCGAATAAGTAGCCCCTAAGCACACAAAATTTTCTGAGTTAAGACAGGCATCGACAGCTTGGTATAAATAATCAAGCGCCTGGGAATCATTTCCTTTTCGATGTTGAGTGGATCCTTTTCTGAACAATGTTTCGCCTCTGTACCAAAACTCTCCAACTGAGTCGCTTTTTTCCAAAGCCATATCAAAACAGGATTCTGCCTCATCCAGGTTATTGGCGACAAGATGGATTCTACCCAGAAGATAGTAAGCACGCATTACCTGGTTTTGGCTTTTCTTCTGCTGGGCCATTAGCAAGGCAGATTGGGCGAGTGACAGGGATTCATTGTTTTTGGAATCAATGAGATGTAAGGCCAGATCGAGTTGGGTGCTTATCCTTTCATTACCTGTGCTTTGATTCAAAACTGTGCGCAAACTGTCTTCCTTTTGAGCACAACAGAATTCACCAGCCCCCAGTCCTATCAGTACGATAGAAATGAATAGCGTAAGAATGGTTTTTCTTCGCCTTAAATAAAGATACATTTGTTTAGTTCCCAATAACTGTCGGCAAATATACAATCATTTTTTAGCATCGCCTGATATCCATGTTAATGACGCATACCGGTCGTCAAAAAAAAAGAACCAGGCCAAAGGATGACCTGGAATCGATTATAGAGAACAACCCCAACGATTCAAAGAAATAATATGAGTATCTTGATCTAGATATTGAAAACCTGATTATCCTAAAAAAGTCTCTTTCCCTTTTAATACCAGTGGTGCCACTTTGGTTTTTGGTGGCTTGTGAACTCATGGACACAGCCACGATGCTGGACTGTTGAAGTAGTGGAAACTGTTGTTGTGAAATATTAACCTACCGGATTTAGCTGATCCGGTAGGTCATTATATTATCTATGGGCTTTAATGCTTATGCCTTGATTGTTTGAACCAAATTTATTCAGTCTGTATTTGAACGACAGCATCACGTAGCGTCCGATAATGTTGCTGCGGGTTTCGCGCAGGTAATTCAACTCAGAAATACGCTGGATGCCCTTGTTTTGATTAAGTAAGTCGGCTCCCTGAATGCTGATACTGGCTCTTTTGTTCGCCAGAAAGAAATAGCTGATTTCAGCTGCGATCAGCGGGACAGTTAGTGATTCGCCAAAACTCTTGTCGTTGTAATTAGTCACATCTGCTGAGGCGAAGAAATTCCAACTGTCGTTGGGATTAAACCTGATTTCGGTGTAATACGAATAGTCGGTGTAGATTGTATTCAGGTTTTGCTGAACCGAATAACGGGCATCTGTAATACGAAGTGATCCTCCGGCAACAATATCCCACTTGCCTTTCTTGCGGTTCTCAACACTCAACGAAACCCGGTGACCCCAATTCGTGTTGATATTTGCTGTTCCATTAACCAGATTAATACCTCGATTCCATGTCTCAGACACACCGGTATTGATTTTCACGCCCAATTTTCTAATTGGAGTTGAAAAATCAAAGCTGGCCCGGGCATTTATATCGTCTTCAACATTCACCAGGTTGAGTGTTTGTCCCAATTGATCATCAATGGTTCTCGACCAGTTGATCTTGTCTTTGGTGTAAGTCACCCCAAGTGAACTAAAGAACGAAGTAAATGAGAACTGGTCAAAAATCATCCAGTGGCCAAACAGGTTGTGCTGATATTCGGGTTTCAAATAGCGGTTACCGTACGACACGGCTAAAGAATTGGTATTGTCTGCAATGGGTAATAACTGGTTAGCTGATGGTTGATTAACCGATGTTTGGTACATCAGATTAATTCGGCGACCGCTTTTATATTCGTGGTCGAAAACAAATCCGGGTAAGAGATACAATCCCTGATCGCTAACAGCTTGATCATCCCACAAGCTATTGCCTGTTTGGTTCATTTCACCACGCAATGACAAGTTTATGGTCGTGTTGTCAGTGCTCCGCTTTATGGTCAAACCTGGCTTAATATACTCATAGCTGCGGTCGAAAACCGGACTCAAAGAGTCAATCTGCGCATCACTGGGTACGATGAATCCTTGCGATCGAACCAGGTTTTCATTTGAAGAACGCATTCCCAATTCACCAATCAAGAAATACTTTTTTCCGAGTTTTTGCGTAATCGATGCGCTTGCATTGTAACTCATGGTATTTTTTTCATTGCGCTGATAAAGACTTTCGTCACGGGCAGCTGGCATGCCGTTGTACCAGGTTTGATTTCGCCAATCGAGGCGGCTGTTGTTGATTGAATAGTTGAATCCACCGGCAATTTTGGCGATTGTTTTTCTATTATTCAGTGTTTTTAACCAACTGGCATTCGCATTGGTATTGATCCGCTCGGAACCTTGATTGTTATTGCGGTCAAGGTAATTCATCAACAGATCATCTGTCAAGGTATTGGTGTAACTCTGTCCCCAGGCATTTGAGAAATTCATCGAGGCGTTGCCGTCAATATAGAAGCTAGAGGTTGAATCCAACTCATACCTGACTCCAAAATTTAAATTGTGTGCCGTATCCCGCTGCGTTTGGCTCATTTCTTCATTCTGGTCATAGTCTCCATCTGCTATGAAATGCTGCGTTTGTGTGGTTCTTTCCAGGGATTTTTTGGTTCCATTGGCCAGGTAGCTAATAAAAACCCTGCGCTTTTGATTCCAGGCATAAGAAAAATTAGCGCCACCTGCACCCGAGGTGCTGAGTCCGTTGACCGCTTGCCCAAAATCGATTGGCATCGAGTTGTCCATGGAAATAGCAATACGGGCTGATCCTCCTCCAGACATCATGTTGCCCATACCACCGTTGAAGTCCATGTAATCCTGGAACGAAAATCCGTATTTATTGACATTGTTTTGCATGCCCAGTGCGGCCATTTGCACCTTATCGGTAAACCGGTATATTTTGGCGTTGCCCTGGTAATGGTTATTTGTTCCGTATCCACCCATGATATGACCGAAGACTCCCTTCTTGTGATCTTCTTTTAAAACCAGATTCAGTGCTTGGTTTCTTGATCCATCGTCAATTCCGGTAAACTCTTCTTCCTCAGATTTTTTATCAAAAACCTGCACTTTGTCAACCGCTTCTGCTGGGACGTTTTTAGTTGCTACCTTGGGATCGTTTCCAAAGAATTCCTTTCCATCAACCAATACTTTTCTTACCTGTTCACCCATGGCTTTGATGTTGCCTGCACGGTCAACTTCAAGACCCGGCAGTTTTTTAAGCAGATCTTCAACCACCGCATCTGGCTTGGTTTTGAAAGCTTTGGCGTTGAATTCAATGGTGTCTTTTTTTATGTTTAGGGGCACATGTTCACCAATTACCTGTACGCCATCAAGGTTTACCGCTTGCGGCTTCATGGCCATAATGCCCCAGTAATCGCCCTTCTCATAAGGCATCTTAATGGTACGGTAGACTGTTTCGAAGCCCAAAAAGGCAAACTGCATAAGGTAGTCGCCCGACTTCACACTTTTGATTTCCCAATGGCCTGCCTCATCAGAGATACCGAAGAATTCCATGGTTGAATCACTTGGGTTCAATAGTACCACGGTCGCATAGGGCAATGCTTTTCCTTCGTTATCGGCAATCTCACCACTCAGGTTGCTATACTGAGCAAAGCCTGAGAAAGGAAGTAGCAGACATATTAATATATAGTAGAATCGCATGAAGTATGGTTTTATCTTTCAATATGCATGATGAAGGTACCTGTTGATTGGCCGTGTTCAGCACCCATTTCTTTCATTTTCTCATCAACGATTTGCTTGAATTCATCGCGACTCACCTTTTTACCTTTTTTTGGTTTGGTGATGGCATCTTTTGCATGCGCTACAAATTCAATGGATGTGGCCGTAATGGTTTGGTCTCCGCCGTCTTGTTCAACAGCCAAAACCAACCCGGGTAGTCCCAGATACTCTTCTGGTCCAGATGAAACAGGGATGGCCGGGGTGAACCATACTGCAATCTCCTTGTCTTCTTCGACCGACTTAGTGGCTTTCTGACAGGGATAATCGAGAATCATTTTCTGCTCTCCGGTCATTTTCCATCCGGTAGGGTCAATATTACCTGAGATTAAGAATTCACGGGTCATAAATTCTTTTTTCTCAATGGTGATTTTTTTATTGAGATCCGCAAATAGTTTATCATCCGGCTCCATCATTTTGATTTGAACAGCCATACCTCCATGCTGCATGGCCATATCTTCAGCACTTTCATCGTTTTCCAATTTCTGGTACAGGCTATTTTCTCCGGTATACAACAACTCTTTTTTCGAACGCCTTTCTTTTGGCAGCGCATGTGCAAAGGCAGCAGCATCTCCATCAAGTTTAATATCAAGCTTTTGCACTACTTCGTAAACCACTTTTCCCTCGGTTTTATCTGAAGAAGCGACATCCTGAGCCCAGGTTGTGGCCACAAATGCCAGCAACAATACAAGTAATCCTAATTTTTTCATGACAATAAAGTTTTGCTCAAAAGTATAATTAGACAGCAAAATTGAAAGTTAACATCATTAAAAATAAGGTTAATTAAGGTTAAGAGAATCAATTGGTTTAGCAACTGCCTTTTATATTTGTGTCATAAATGAAGAAAAAATCAACAAATCGTTGGATACCCTGGCTCATGCTGGTGAGTCAATGCCTGTTGCTGGTTTTTGTGGTCTACTGGCTGGTTGAGCGCTACGCCCATGAAAAAGCCGATCTGCACGATCGACTCTTTCATGATTTCGTACTATCTGGCGATCAGGCACAGGATTCAGTTTTGTTTAGTTTCTTGCACCCCTACTTGCGTGATTCTTCAGAAAATGTAGAAATTCAGGTTTTTTCTGAAGAAGGCGACCTGGCTGTTGATACTACAGTGGTTAAACAGATCGATTTTTTTGGTCAACCCATAAAACATGATCGAACCGTTATGTCGATCAGTCACACAGACAGTAGTTTTCATATTGGGGAACCTCGCGGCATATACCGGGTTGAGGGAAGGCCAAGTGAAGAGTTTTTGATGCGTGGGGTGAAATTGATCCTGGATATTAGTACTGATTCTATAGGTGAAGATCATACAGTGATGACGAAAGTGCTTAGTCATCCCGACACAGTATTGGTGCAAGGATTGTTCAAAGAACGCATTCATCAATCCACCGGGCGGCAATTTTCTACCGTTTGGATTAGTGATAGTATGCCTGCACACAAGGGTAAGAATCAATTCGTATTTCACATTGACGATACAACGAATGGTCCCTTCATGGAGGTCAAACAATACGCTGGATATCTATTTGTTCAGATCCTGCCCGAGTTGTTTTTTGGTCTGATTTTGCTGGTACTAACTGGCGCTGCCTTCTTTTTCACCTACCGGAGTTTGCGAAAACAACTGGCCTTGAATACCGTTCGCAATGAGTTTATCAGCAACATATCACATGAATTGAAAACACCGGTATCAACGGTTAAGGTTGCACTTGAAGCTATTCAGCGTTTCGACGTCAAAAAAGATACAAAAGCCACTGATGAATACATTGATATGGCCAAATCAGAAATGGATCGACTCGATAAACTGACTCAAAAAGTACTCGTTCATTCCCAATTGGAGTCAAATGAAATGGGTCTTGAATTGGAGCAGGCTGATTTGCATGAATTGTGTGCAAGCGCGTTAAGGCGGTTTGGGGATTCAGGGAACCTTGAATCGGTGGATTCCATGCAGCAAATTCAGGATAGTAAAGGCCAAACAAGAGGCAATGATGAGACATCCTCAGAATTCCTGGTATCAATTGATCCGGTGTATGTGGATGGGGTTTTGGTTAATCTCATCGATAATGCCTACAAGTATGCCAGACCCGAACCCGGTGTTGCAATTGAGTTGAGCAGCGATCAGCAGTGGGTAATTGTTGAAGTTCGAGACCAGGGGCCTGGTATTCCCACCCAATATCTAAACCAGGTATTTGATAAGTTCTTCAGAGTACCCACAGAAAATCGACACAACATTAAAGGCCATGGCCTGGGCTTAAGTTATGCCAGCCGAGTCATGGAACTGCATAAGGGCAGTATCACTGTGCGGAATCTCAGAGAAGGTGGATGTTGTTTTACCCTTAAATTCCCCAAGCTGAAGTGATCAAGGTTTATTACATCGAAGACGAGCAGTTCTTAGGCAAGATTGTTAAAGAAACCCTTGAAAAAGAGCAATTTGAAGTCAGGTGGGAAACCGATGGAGCCCAGGTTATGCAAGGGTTTAAGTTGTTCCTGCCGGATATCGTTGTTTTAGATATTATGCTTCCTAATGTGGATGGCTACACCCTTTGTCATCAAATCCGGTCACGTTATCCAACACTGCCGATTATTTTTTTAACAGCCAAAGTAGAAACCAGTGACTTAGTAGCGGGATTTGAAGCAGGTGGGTCTGATTACATTAGAAAGCCATTCAGTATTGAAGAGCTTATGGTCAGGATTAACAACCTGTTGAGTCTGGTGGGTAATGCTTCAAAGGGAAAGTTGATACAGGATGAAGTGGCACTCGGAAAGTACGTATTCAAACCTGAGCGCTATGAATTACACGGGCCTGATGGCATGATTAAATTATCGCAGCGAGACCTTGAAATTCTGCAACTATTGGTGGCGAATAAAAATAAAGTGACGAATCGTAAAGATCTCCTACTCGCCGTTTGGGGCGACGATTCTTTTTTCAACTCCCGAAACCTGGATGTCTACATCAGAAAACTTCGCGGTTATTTCGAAAAAGATCCAAAAGTCACTATCCAAACCCTCAAAGGCAAGGGCTATTTATTCTTAGTGAACAGTGAACAGTGAACAGTTGTCAGCAAACAATGAGTCCATGCCTGAATAGCATTGACCGTTTTTTACCAAGTTAAACATATTGATA
>CAYUGX010000205.1:0-5844 GCA_964444375.1 uncultured Porphyromonadaceae bacterium
TGAGCAGATAAAAACATAAGCAGTTAAATACGTGTTCTAGACAATTTAGCATGCAAATCAAATTCGCTAGCATCGCTGATATTTACAGCAAAAAATGAGCCAATCTCCAGCTTCTGGCCTTCAGAATCGATAATAACCTCATTATCTACTTCAGGAGAATCAAACTGAGATCGTCCGATGTAGTGATCTCCCTCCTGACGATCAACGATTACCATGAGGTGAGTTCCAATTCTAGCTTCATTCTTACTTAGTGATATTTCTTGTTGCAGATTCATAACCTGATCAGCGCGAGCCTGCTTTTCAGCATCGTCGATATGATCCTCAAAATGCAAGAAGGCATACGTCTCTTCTTCGTGGCTGTAAGTAAAGACACCCAATCGGTCAAAGCGAATTTCAGCGAGCGCCTCCAGCAATTCTTGAAAAGCTGCTTCTGTCTCGCCGGGATGTCCTACCAGAATTGTTGTTCGAAGAGCAATATCTGGTAATGCAGCCCTCAAATCAGCAATCAGGTTAAGACCTTCTGCCTTAGTATGACCACGTCTCATATAGCTTAGCACCTCGTCATTAAAATGCTGGAAAGGAATATCCAGGTAATGACAAACTTTGGTCGATTGCTTCATGTAGTCAATTAGGTCGTGGCCAAAGAGATTGGGATAGGTATAGTGTAATCGTATCCATTCGAGGCCTGGGATCTCCTCCAATTGTTGAAGCAGATTAATCAATGAAGGTTTTCCGTAAAGATCAATGCCATACCGTGTAAGCTCTTGTGAAATGAGCATTAATTCTTTTACCCCATGTTCTACCAGAAAGCGAGCTTGTGCAACCAAATCCTCAATTCTGATCGAAACCTGCTTACCACGAATAGCCGGAATCGCACAGAAAGAGCAATTCCGATCACACCCTTCAGCTATCTTCAGATAGGCATAATGACTGCTGGTTGAATGCATGCGCATCAGCATTTTATCTTGCTGATAAGTAAAGCCCAGATCGCGTACGATGCGGTCAATTTCATTAACCCCATATAAGCGGTCAACTTCTGGCAACTCACGCTTCAAATCCTCACGATAACGTTGTGATAAGCAGCCCATAACAATCAGGTTTCGAGTATTTGAACTCGATGTATAGCCAGCTGCCTGTACAATAGTATCTATTGATTCTTCTTTTGCATCGCTGATGAATCCGCAGGTGTTCACAATCACAGTCTCTGCCGTCAGTTCTTCAGGATTAAGGCTGACCTGCACTCCATTCGCCCTCAGTTGGGTGAGCAGGTTTTCTGCGTCGACAAGGTTTTTCGAACAACCCAGGTTAATGATGTCAATTCGTTGCATGGTTATCCGTCGCTTTGATGGCCGAATAACGAATCAACAAACTCCTGCTTGTTGAAAATATGCAGGTCCTCCATCTTTTCACCAAGGCCAATGAATTTGACCGGAATTTTAAACTGATCACTGATGCCTAAAACTACTCCACCCTTAGCTGTTCCATCTAATTTGGTTAAAGCCAAGGCGGTAACTTCAGTGGCAGCTGTAAATTGTTTGGCTTGTTCGAAAGCATTCTGTCCGGTAGATCCATCCAAGATCAGTAAGACTTCATGGGGTGCATCCGGAATGACCTTGGCCATCACTTTCTTGATCTTGGTGAGCTCACTCATCAAGTTGGCTTTGTTATGAAGACGTCCGGCCGTGTCAATTATGGCCACATCGAATGATTGAGATTTTGCTGAGGCAACTGTGTCATAAGCAACCGAAGCCGGATCTGAGCCCATTTTTTGCTTCACGATGGGAACATCAACCCGGTCTGACCAAATCTGAAGCTGGTCAACTGCCGCTGCTCTGAAAGTATCAGCTGCTCCGAGAACAACTCTGGCACCCGCCTTTTTATATTGGTATGCCAGTTTACCAATGGTAGTGGTTTTGCCTACACCATTCACCCCGACAACCAATACGATATAAGGTTTATGATCGGTAGGCACTTCCCATCCACTTAAATCACCAGTATTATTCTCCTCTAATAATGAAGCGATTTCCTCCTTAAGAATCTGATTCAGTTCCTCAGCTCCGAGGTATCGATCTCGTGAAACCCGCTCTTCTATGCGTTCAATAATCTTTATCGTGGTATTAACCCCAACGTCTGATGTGATTAGCACCTCCTCCAGATTGTCAAGTACTTCATCGTCAACCTTAGCCTTGCCAGCGACTGCCCGGGTGAGCTTCTTGAATACACTCTCCTTCGTCTTCTCAAGACCTTTGTCAAGACCATCTAAACTTTCCTTCTGATTTCTTCTGAATAGTGCCATGCTTACTTAAATAAGTGAGTGAAATTAAAACAAAAAAAGCTTTCCTCTTGCTCAGATGGAAAGCTTTTTCAGTATGCTGAAATCTTGCCGTTTATTTCTTGGCAAAATAGTCTTTTACGTGATCATTGTGTACGATCATCTCTTTGAATGAGTAGGCTCCGGTCTTTGGGGATTTGACCATCTTAATCACTTTTGAAAAGTGCTTGCCTTCTCCTTTCTGTAATGTTGCAACAACTTTCTTAGCCATTTTGCTTTTCCTTATTTAATTTCCCGGTGAAGAGTTACTTTTCGCAGAATTGGATTGAATTTCTTCAATTCCATGCGATCGGGTGTATTCTTTCTATTCTTTGTAGTAATATATCTTGATGTACCTGGCATTCCACTCTCTTTGTGCTCAGTACACTCAAGTATAACTTGTACGCGGTTGCCTTTTCCTTTTTTTGCCATTCCAAATACTCCTTATTAATATTTGTCTATAAAGCCTTTTTCTTTGGCCTCTTTCAAACAGGCAGCCAATCCCTTCTTATTGATAGTGCGAATTCCGGCAGCCGAAACTTTTATTTGTACCCAACGATCCTCTTCAGGCAGGTAAAACTTCTTTACAAATAGATTCGGATAAAACTTTCTTTTCACTCTCCGTTTTGAGTGTGAAACATGGTTGCCCACCATCATCTTCTTACCCGTAATCTGACAAACTCTGGACATTTTATTGTGTTTTTCTATGCGACTAATACAACTCCGTAAAAACGGAATGCAAAATACGTGATTATTATTGAATTATTCAAATATTATTTCAAAAAAACCACACTATCAGTTACAAACAAGCGAAAGTTTATAAGTCATTCAAAATTTGGAAACTCCACTTTGTCAGTTTTCCTGTGATTCAATCAGCAACATCCGCCTTAACAAATTCAATCCAGCCATGCTTGACCTGATAATATTTCTCCCCCTGTGATTGCCAAATTTATACCGTTCAACTTGTGTTGCCCGTTTTGATGAAACAGCCAGATACACTAATCCTACCGGCTTGTCAGCTGTGCCTCCACCCGGTCCGGCAATTCCTGAGCTTGCAACACAATAATCTGTATTGAAATACCTCCGACCTTCCTCAGCCATTTGTCGAACGACAGGTTCACTTACTGCCCCATGATCCAATAGCAATTGTTGAGATACTCCCACAATATCTCTCTTAACTTGATTAGAATAGGCCAATAATGATCCCCGGTAATATTCTGAAGCGCCGGGAATGGCAGTAATCAATTCAGCAATTTTTCCTCCCGTACAGCTTTCAACAGTCCCCAACGATGCTTCCCGCTTACGTAACAAATCACCCACTACTTCAGCCAGGCTTTGATTGTGGACACTGTAAATTGCCTCTGGAATATACTGATATAGCTTCCTAATCTGCTCTTCGAGCTGATCTACCATTTCATTTTCTAACCAAGCCGTGGCAGTCAAGCGCAATTTCACCTGACCCGGTGAAGGCAAATAAGCCAGTGAGAATTCAGCCGGTAACTGGTTTTCCCAGGGCTCAATTCGCTTGGCCAGTATTGATTCGGGTAAACCCGTTGTCATTATCATTCTATATTTACTACCGCCTAAAGCAAAAGTATTGGCTAATCGTTCGAATAAGTCATTCTCACAGATCGCCTTCATCTCATAAGGCACACCAGGTAAAGAAACCACCACTTTCCCTGCCCGGTTGAACCACATACCCGGGGCAGTTCCATGGCTATTGCGCAAGGGAATACATCCTTCAGGCAGTAAGGCTTGTTTGCGATTCAATTCATTCATTGAAATTGAACGAGATCCAAACAACTCTGCAATATGGGCAAGTACGGTAGAATCCTCGACCAGTGTCATAGTAAAGTTATTCGCCAGGGTTTGCTTTGTTTTATCATCCTTTGTCGGACCAAGGCCACCAGTCAAAATAGTCAAATCTGCGCGATTCATCGCCTCATCAAGGGCCAGTGTGATATCTTCTGGCTGATCAGATATGGTTGTTACTCTACGTACAAGCATACCTAGTGCTGTTAGTTTCTCACCGAGCCAGGCAGCATTGCTATCAATTGTTTGACCAATCAGTATTTCATCACCGATAGTAATGATTTCAACAGTATTTGTCATCAATTTTGATCCTATGGTAGTACTGGTAAAAACTTACCAGTTGCGTATAAAAGCTCCGGCTTTAAGCTGGTCTTCCAGTTCAAGCACACGGGCATTCAATTCATTGATATAATCAAGGTGTGCCTTGGCAGGCATCAATTTATGTGCGCGCCTGGCATAGCCGAGGGCTTGATTAAGGAAACCTTTTGCCTCTGCCAATAAGGCCATGTTGAATGAACACATGGCTTTCACTTCATCGGTCTCACCCTCATAAACTTGCTTTTTCCAATTCTGTTCAGCCTTATTCCATCTTTCTTCGACGACATACTGAACTGTTTCTTCAAGTACTGGATGTCCTTTTACATAGTAATTACGTTTAACTTGCTGCTTACCGGGTTTCATTGTTTGGGCATAAGAACGACCGGCGAAAGAGGCAGCCTCTTGAAACTGCACCGTATCGGTTGGCAGACCATTAAGAGCCTGTTCTTGCGTCTCACCCTGTGATTCAAATACCTTTTCGACAGTCAGATGCTTTGTATCCAGTGTTCGCCTTCGTTCAGGTTGAAGCACGCGCCAGGCCATGGTCACAAAAACCGTTTGCTGTGCCTTTACTGCTCCATTATCATCACTTAAACTAATTTCTCCCTGCCGGATGTCAAAGCCCTCCATTAGAGCAATCCCATCAGCTCTATACGATTTCACTATCTGACTGACACCATTCCATGGGAGAGGTTCAGGTAAGCTATCACCGTTGTGCTTAAACATTCGGATACCGGCTGGAGTCACAGCATTGAATTTGTCATACGAGATAAATTCGGTGTAAAAGGCAGAAAGACAGGCCTGACTTAATTTCAGCTTTGCGCTATCAAGTGTCTGGTAATGACCCCATTTAACATCATCGTAGGGTCCGGTCGCCGGCACATATCGGCTAGCAATCACAAAGTTTTTTGCCTCCGGAGGGAAATCCAGCGGAGCCGGTGTATACACATCAACCATAATCTTCTGCATCTTGCAAGAGCCAAGTAGCAGGGAGACTATGAGAATCCCCATCGGTAATCGACGAGAAAAACCATTTCTCTTTAACGAGTTCCAAAAATTCTTCTTATTGTCCATTCTAAACTCAAAAGCACTATAATTAGTAAAAATACGATCGGATGTTGTAAAATATTCTTCCAAAAGCTCTCCTGAACGATCTGGGTATGATTGGCCTTCTTACTGCCGAAATAGTCAAGTAAAGTGTTTTGATCAGCGGCCTTGAAAAAATACCCATTCTTTTGCAGGCTCAATTTTCGTAATTCGGCATGCCTTGCCCGCATATCCAAACGCTCCAGTTGAACCTCCATCACCTCAAAATGTCCTCCTTTTCTGATCTCCATACCATCAAAACGAGTTAATGCAATCAAATCGTACGCACCAGGTGGCAATCGTCCTAATTCAAGTCG
>CAYUGX010000205.1:5854-8846 GCA_964444375.1 uncultured Porphyromonadaceae bacterium
AAAACGCCTGAACAAGAGCTCTCGCTTGTATCCATTATCTCCACTCAAATGTAAGCTAACATCCGCCAAGTTTGTCAACTCAATGCTCTTATTGTAAAACCGTCCTGTCATAGTAATGTCCTCGGTATGATGAACCATACTGGGATAATCTAATTTCAGCGGATCGCTTAATTCATTAGCAGACAGATAGCTGACTATCTTTGCGATTAGCATCTCGGTGTAATGGTGGGTATCAGAATTCAGGTATTCATATTGATTCCAACGCCACAAGCCTTCACCCCATAAATAAGCAGTTTTGTGTGTACCATAGCCAATAAACCAGAGTAATGGATCGTGCAGCTCAACACCCTTAATAACCTGATTCAAAACCGCTTCGATCTTCGCCTTATTGGTTATTCTTGCCATAGGAGCCTTTAAAGGAGGTAAGTCTGACAGATACGATTCAAAACCCGGGTCAAGCACAAATAGTTCAAATCCTGAATTAAACGTAGGAAAATAGTCCTCGGTGATCCTTCGATCAGTGTCGAAAACTGTTCCTAATCCGAGTACTGATAAAGTGGTGAGATTGCTTTGTGGACCAACGACAAAAAACAATCCGGCATCTGTATTTCTCAACTTACTTAAATATCGCTGTTCTGCCGGGCTGCCCAAAGGCAATTGATAGAGAATAATAACCTGATAATCTGCAAATACTACATCTTCTTCAATCGGAATTGCCAAGACGACATGGAACCTGTCTGTGCTTTCTAAAGACTTAGAAATAACACCAATGTCAGGATGTGGGGCAGCTGAAAGTAACAAAACCTGCACCTTATCCTCTACAACTTCGAGTGACCAGCTACGGGTGTTATTTAACTCATTGGTCTCGTTTAATTGACCAACCACTGAGGCTTGTAGAACATGATGTCCTGGTTGGGGAATGGAAACAAATACGCTAGTTTGCGCCAGACCGTCGACTGCGTCGAGCACAAGTGTGGTATCGACAGGGGTGCTTTCGTCTGTTGAAACGACTACCTTGACTGATTCGCCTGCTGCGTGATCACTGGCAATTAGAATTTCAACCGGAAAAGGACTATCGGCATACACGACATCATTTGCCTGGACTCCGGTAATGCGGATATCAGGATAACGGGTTGTATCGCCCAGTGCCCATACACTTACCGGGTAAGGGAAAGCTTCAGCAGCAAGAGCAGGATCAGCCCCAGCCGTATAAATTCCATCCGAAATGAGCAATAACTCATCAACTGCTTGATTGGCGTATACCCGATTCAAATAACTAAACAGGGTAGTGAAATTGGTAGTCTCAAAAGCATCTCTGTCTGATTCATAATCAACTACTGTCTCGCCAAAACCGTAGCTAACCACAATATATTGATCATCAATCTGCTCGCTTAATGTCGTAAGCGTTTTGTCAATTTGCAAAGAATCCAGAAAAGAGTTTATGCTGAGCGACTGATCCACCGCAATTAAAAGCTGAGGTTTCTCCTCGATCGATCGCTCAATTTTCCACAATACACCTATAAGTAATAAGATGACTAGAAAAAAAGCCACAGCTCGAATCGACCCGAGAATCCACCGCCATGTAAGGCTAAATAGCTCTTTCGATCGTGGGCCCGAGTAACTGAGCCACGACAGAAAAATGGCCAGCACCAGTCCAATAGGTGCCAGCCAAATAGGTAATTCGGTCTGTATTTGTTCAATCACTTTTAATAGTAATTCTTATCAGGTCATCATCGCACCACAAACCTGTACAACCTGACCACTGACATAAGAAGATAAGTCAGACCCCAGGAATACGGCTACCTTGGCCACCTCATCTGATGTACCACCCCTTTTCAGAGGAATCAGATCGGCCCAAGCTTTTTTAACATCTTCACCCAATTTGTCTGTCATTTCAGTCAGTATGAAACCGGGTGCAATGGCATTACAGCGAACATTCCTTGAACCTAACTCTTTGGCAATTGACTTCGTAAATCCTATCATCCCCGCTTTTGAGGCTGAATAATTTGCCTGGCCAGCATTGCCACCTACACCAACAACTGACGACATATTGATAATGGATCCTTGCCGTTGCTTCAACATTATGCGCTGGACAGCTTTTGTCAGATTGAATACCGATTTCAGATTCACCTGGATGACCTGATCCCACTGCTCTTCGGTCATTCTCATCAATAGTGTATCTCGGGTGATACCAGCATTATTTACCAGAATATGAATACCGTCAAATTCCTTCATGGCTTCAGTCACAACTCTTTCGGCGTCACTAAAATTGCTGGCATCAGAAGCGTATAATTTTGCTTTCACTCCTTTTGCCTGCAAGCTTTCTTCTAAGGCCTTTGCATGCTCATCATAAAACAAATCAGTCAAAATCACATTGGCTCCTTCGTCGGCAAATCGTTCAGCTATGGCTTTACCAATACCTCGACTCGCTCCAGTGATAAGAGCTGTTTTACCTGTCAATAATCCCATATTCCTTTGTTTAAATTAATTATCTAATACTGATTGCATGGTAGCACCAATGTTAGCAGGAGATTCTACAACGTGAATACCACACTCATCCATGATTTTCATTTTGGCGGCCGCTGTATCTTCCGCACCACCAATAATAGCTCCGGCATGTCCCATCCGACGCCCCTTTGGTGCTGTCTGGCCAGCAATAAAACCAACCACCGGTTTAGTACCATTATCCCGTATCCACTCTGCAGCCTCGGTTTCCATTGTACCTCCTATTTCGCCAATCATAATTATTCCGTCGGTACTGTCGTCAGCCATGAATATTTTAATTGCATCAAGCGTTGTTGTACCAATGATGGGATCTCCACCAATACCAATGCAAGTGCTTTGCCCAATTCCCAGGCGAGTTAATTGGTCAACCGCCTCATAGGTTAGTGTTCCTGAACGAGAAACCACACCAACACGCCCTTTCTTATGAATAAAACCCGGCATTATACCCACTTTAGCTTCATCGGGTGTGATGACACCCGGACAATTA
>CAYUGX010000206.1:0-8827 GCA_964444375.1 uncultured Porphyromonadaceae bacterium
TGCAACCTTTTTGACGATCAGTATCCAGTTCTTTATATTGATTGCTTTGTGAAGCGAACTGTAAATTGCGGGTACCCCACCCTGGTGCAGCCAGATAAATTGAACGGGCTTCTTCGGGCACGGATAATGCACAAACGTCATAGGCTTGAAGGGCCTCTCCCAGAGTTGTATAATCGAGACGAGGTACCTTAGTATTGAGTAAACCAGCCCGATTGAGTTCAGCCAGGATACCAAAAATTCCCCCTGCCCGATTAACATCTTGCATGTGGTATTTCGAGCTAGGTGCCACTTTACACAGGTGAGGAGTTACCTTCGACAGTTCATTGATGTCGCTCAAGGTGAAATCGATGTCTCCTTCATGAGCGATAGCCAGGAGGTGAAGAATTGTGTTAGTCGAACCACCCATGGCAATATCGAGACGCATCGCATTGCGAAATGATTCTCGGCTGGCAAGTGATCTGGGCAACACATTTTCGTTTCCTGATTCGTAATACTCACTTGTTTTTTGAACGATAATCTTGGCAGCCCTGGTGAAAAGGGTGAGGCGATTCTGGTGGGTGGCCACAACCGTACCGTTCCCAGGTAAAGCCAGTCCCAGGGCTTCAGCCAACGAATTCATTGAGTTAGCGGTAAACAAACCACTGCATGATCCACAGCTGGGACACGCGTGCTGTTCGAGTTTCATTAATTCGTCATCAGCCACATCAGGATCACCGGCAGCTACCATTACATCAACCAGGTCATAATCAACACCACCTATATGGCCCGCTTCCATTGGTCCTCCAGAGACAAAAATCGTTGGGATATTCAAACGCATTGCCGCCATCATCATCCCGGGAGTGATTTTGTCGCAATTCGAAATGCAAACCATGGCATCGACACAATGGGCGTTGCACATGTATTCGACTGAATCAGCAATCAGGTCGCGAGATGGCAATGAATAGAGCATCCCATCATGGCCCATGGCGATACCATCGTCAATGGCGATAGTATTGAATTCGGCCGCGAAGCAGCCTTGTTTTTCGATCTCTTTTTTGACCAGTTGGCCGACCGTGTGGAGGTGCGTATGGCCGGGTACAAACTGGGTGAACGAATTAACCACAGCAATTACCGGTTTTCCGAAGTGTTCTTCTGTCATCCCGTTGGCCCGCCAAAGTGCCCGGGCACCAGCCATCCGGCGTCCGGCTGTGGAGGTTTGCGACCTCAAGGGATGGGTCCACCCCAGCGCTCCCTGGGTTGCTTTCGGATTGACCCACCCCGGCCCTCCCTTGTCAGGGAGGGAGGTAGTGTCGGTTGTTTCTGTGTTGGTGTTATCGTTCATTTGATTATTTGTGTAATAAAAAAGAGCCTTCTCGTTTCCGGGAAGGCTCTTTTTAGTGTTTGCCTGTTCTTACACAGGCTGTGCATAACCTTCCCGTTTCGATCCCTCTCCCACGAGGAGAATAATCAAAGAGACTACTAAATTGTCAATGTTCAGGCTATGCATCTTGCTCATCATCATGGAAAAAAATTAACCCAAAAAAAAAGCCCCTCTCACTCTGAGAAGGGCCCGTATTTTCATTCGCATACTTATAACCCTTCTCAGCTCCGTTCCTGCACGAGGATGTGCATAATAAAGAGGGTAATAATATGTAGGCGATTATTCATTCTTTTTTGTTTCGCTGCCAACAAAGATAAGGGACGATTTTGGAGAAATGCAAACTTATGGACGTGTAATTTATACCAGGCACAGGGTAATTATCTGATTTTCTGTACAATAAAATTACCTCACTCCAATGATTTATCCCTAAATTTGGGTATTGATTCAGCTTGCACAGTACTTTTTTGTGCAAATTTGGTACAAAACAATCGTGTTTTTTTACTGTTTTAGTAGTGAAGTTCAATTAAAACACAAGAAAATGTCATTAGAAATTCGAAACACAGAAACAAAGGTAAAACCTACTATTTGCAGGGGTTTAGAAGACATCCCGAATGCCTGGGGACACCAGCATTATAACGGAGAATACCTAAAGATTAAAGTTGACCGGCAGGTTGACGTAAACAATCACCTTGATAGATATGGCACACTCAGAGGTTTTGTGGTTCGCCATATTGAAGGAATCAAGTTGAAAGGGAAAGACCGGATTGATATTTGTGACAACTGCACGTGTGGAGCGAAAGATAAGGCTTGAGGCTTGAGGCTTTTGGCTTTGGTCAAAGGATAAGTACAAAGTACTAAGCAAAAACGTGTGGGTGTGTGTTTATGAGCTTCGTTTTGGACTTATGTGTTAGAAAAATAACAACCGTAAGTTCTCAGTCATCGGTGAACAGTTTTCAGCAAGTTTTAAGTATTAAGAATCTTGGACAACCTCATGGTTTTACTGAAAACTGTTTTCTGTTTGCTGTTCACTATAATATTGACTCCAGGTTCAATCCAATCTCAGTGTTCAGATCAGCAAGCATTTCTGGTACAATCTTACCTTTTAGATAAACAATTGCATTATCATCTCCTCCAGCGAGAATAAGGAGTTCTCTTTTGTTTCGGAAGCCTTCTTTGATCATGATTACCGCGTCTTCTTTGTCTGATCTAACGGTGAGAAGTTGCTCGAATGCGTTGTTTTTGAAATTCTTCATGATATCGTCGACCAGGTTAACCTCACCATTATATTCATCGTTATCGATGGCCAGGACTTTAACTTTATCGATTTTTCGGATCAGTTTTGCAGTGGCCTGATCGTCAACGAACCAGGATGCTATGTCTAGAACGATACCGGGGACGGTTACTTTGACTACGCCTTCTTCTTTGGCGTACTTTCTGAATGATTTTCTAACTGACTGGGGTTGTGAGATAGCCATGGCAGGGATAGCGATGACGAGCAGGGTGATGATATATTTTTTCATGGTTGGTATTTTGGTGGTAAGACGATTATGTGGTCGATTTGTTACAGGGGCATTTTACCTGTACGGGTGGGGTTCCCGCCTGCGCGGGCCCCGATAAATCGGGATCGTCGCTTCGCTCCGAGATGACAATGGTGTTGGTATCGACACATTAGTAGTATGCGAGTGGGTTCCGGGTCAAGCCCTGGATGACAATTGTGCGCAAAAAGTTACTTAGGAATAGTGATGATGACTTTAGTGCCTGTGGGGGTGTTGGGTTTAATTTGTTGGGTGATTTTTACCTTGTAGAGTTGGTGGTAGAGATGGTAGAGCTGGTTTAGGATTTGGAGGCCACGGCCAGAGGGGGAGGGTGGCCGGTTATCCAGTTGGCCTGTTGATTTGTTATCCGGTTGTGGGGTTATTTTGGGGTTGTCGTTGTTGTTATGGTTGTAAGTGTTGTCATGGTTCGGATGTTTAAATCCTTGGCCGTTATCGGTGATCGTGATGGTTGTCTGTTTCTTTGCAGATTTTATGGAGGCTCTGATGGTGCCTCCTTTGCCAGTCGGGAGGAGTCCGTGTTTGATTGCGTTTTCGACGTGGGTGTGAATCATCATTTTCGGAATCCGGAGATTCATGTCGACCGAACTGTCGACTTCTTCATCATAGAGAATCGGGATGTCAAAACGGAGTTTCTGTAGTTCGATGTAGTGACGGACAAAACGGAGCTCATCGTACAAAGTAACACTTGGCTTGTCGCTCATTTCGAGCTGTCGACGGATGAGTTTCGAGAAGTGCATGGTGAAATCATGTACGCCTTTCGTATCGTTTTTATCCGACAGGTAGTTGAGGACATTCAAAGCATTGAAAGTGAAATGGGGGTCTAGCTGGTTTTTAATGGATTGCAGTTCCAATGCACGCATCTTATTACTCACCAATTTTACTCGCTGGTTTTGCCGATTTTGAATGGCAATACTCAACCTTGAAAAAATGTAGATGACTAGAATTAGTCCAATCAGGGCAAACCATTTCAAGTAATGCCATGGGTTGTTTCTCAAAGAATAGTAAATCAGCTCGTTATCAGCCAGCACGTAAGGCATTTTCACTCCTTTAAGAGTAGTCATTCCGTGTCTGAAACCAATTGCATTGGTCTTAAAGTCATGGTATGCAAGATATTCACCTTGACCTGAGTAAATGTTTATTTCACTTCTAAACGCAGGTTGAATTATAACCTCATCCCTTCCGTTACTGTCGAGGTCGGTTGGTGGTATAACAACCACTGGGCCCTTGAATGATATACTTTTAGTTTCCACAAAAGAGGCATCGAGAAAGCTGACATGATCTCTACCAAAGTGTTTCACATAAGTCAGGTTCTCAGGATGGGTCACTTTCAACAAATGGACACCAGAATATGATCCATTGCCTAAGGTATCTATGATCTCAAATTCAGCCTGTTTTTTATACTTCATCAGAAATGCCGGGTTTGGTTCAATACCAGAATTGGTTGTCATTGCCAATAGCGCCTCTTTCCCGTCGTAGTGGCTTAGAAATGGATTAAAATTATACATCTTCCCTGCATACTCCGAAGGCTCATACTTGAACTCAAGCTCAGGAGTAAAAGCCATAAACCAGGAACTTTTATCGTGGTAGGGCGAACCGTAGTCCAGATCAATATTATCTGGGGCACCGCATGATCCCATTATTTCAGGTATCCCATCATGATCAGTGTCATAGGCGAAGAGTGCTCCAATCATATTGCCATAAGACTCTGACGATCTAATCTTTCTTTCCCCCATGTCAAGTGAATAAATCTTTCTGGGATAAAACGTTCTCATGCTTCCCATGACCGTAAAATAGACCCTATTCTCACTATGTTTGTTTGAATTCAGGCTAATCACGTTTGAAATAGCATATGACAAGGCATAATTGGGCACCGTAATTAAAGAGTCGATAAAAATCTTCTGGTACTTTTTTGTCATATCGGGATCATATGGAAAGATAACATCCAGATACAAACTACTGTCAACATGGTAAAAAGTGTATAATTCAATTGAATCATTTTGGTCGAAATCGGCGATTTTAACGACAGGCAACCCAGTGTCCGTAACTCCTTGAATATTGAATTGCAAGGGCCGTTGCCCAGTGCTGTCAAAAAGCTGAATTGTGCTAATATTAATTGTTGGTTTTCGAAATCCGATAAGTCGTTGAAGATGGCCTTGACCAGTCGGATCGACACAGTTGAAATAGAAACTTTCATGCTGAATGCGCTCTCTATATTCAAGGTGAATTTTCTTAACTGTTGTTCTGATTGGAAGCATAGCAAATACAATTATTGCCACAATGGAGGCTATAAGAATTTGCCATTTAAAGTTTTGCAGTATGATTTTCAAAACATCAGGTTTAGGCTTTTGTCAAAGATAATGATCTCAATTCGGTATGAAGATAACTACTTCAGTTCCATTGGGTTCACCTTCCGACAAAAAGATTGTTTTGATCTCCTGCCGGATTTTCACCTTATACAACTGATAATACAGCTCGTACAGCTGCTCCAAGATCTGGAGGCCGCGGCCTGAAGAATTTGATTCGGGATGTGGAACCACACGGCCTAAAGAATTTGATTCGGGATGTGGAGCCACACGGCCTGAAGAATTTGATTCGGGATGTGGAGCCACACGGCCGTGTGGCTTTACAGTCCGGGTTCTTGTTTCTTGTTCTGATGATGAGGTGTCGAATCTTTTACCGTTGTCGGTGATGGTGATAGTTGTCTGACTTTTTTCCGATTGTATGGAGACTCTGATTGTACCGCCTTTTCGAGTAGGAACAAGTCCGTGCTTGATTGCGTTTTCGACGTGGGTGTGAATCATCATTTTCGGAACCCGCAGGTTCATGTCAACAGAGCTGTCGACTTCTTCATCATAATTGATTGGAATGTCAAAACGTAGTTTTTGAAGTTCGATGAAGTGACGTACGAAGCTAAGTTCATTGTATAACTTAACACTTGGTTTATCGCTCATTTCGAGCTGGCGGCGAAATAGTTTTGAAAAATGATCAGTAAATTTTTGAACCCCATCGTGATCTCTGATCTCTGATAAATAAGACAGAACATTCAATGAATTAAAGGTGAAATGCGGATCCAGTTGGTTTTTAATCCCAACCAACTCAAGTTTCCGCATGTCCTGCATTAACTTGTTTTTTGCCTTTTGTTGCCTATGCTGGATGAAGACGATCAGGTATTGCACAAAGAAAAGAATTAGGAAAGAGATCGGAATAATTCCCCATTGCAAAATATACCATGGATTCCTGTAAAAACTAAAATATAAAAGTAAACCTGGACGGATAGCGAAGTATGATCCTTGTTGGTAATAATTTGTAAATCCTATTCTCGGTATATGATCAAAGAGGTCATTGAATCCATGTTTAGTAATCAGATTACCAGAATTCGTATAGAATGCAACCTTCTCTTCAGCAAGAAGGTCTATACCCACTATATCACGTGATGGATAATTCCATTGCATTAATGGCTCAGTGTTTATGCTAATATCCTTACCAAAAGAGAGGGTTTTTTTCAATTGAAACGAATCACGGTAAAAATGAACATAGCCCTTATGGGATGCAACAACTTGAACACTATCCAAACCATTGCGCAAGTTTAAAATCTGCCATCCCCCATAATAATCCATATGAGGGATCTCAATCATTCTGTCAATTTGGCCATGACTTCGGGTCTGAAATACATAGGGTTTAAATGGATATCTTCCACCATGATAATAGATTCCTGTCAACTCGTTTTGGATGTCAGCAATCTGATTCATAGGATGAAACCGGGAAAATTCTTTTTCGAATTTCAACGGTGTTCCGATGATATTCAACGAAAGATCAAATGACATATACCGGGCATCCCAATCACTATATGGATACATTGTCGCACTGTCATTATTTGCTGAAGCGGCAGAAGTCCCAATGATCTCATTTACCCCATCTTGATCCAGATCGTAAAACCTGATGATTTCAGACATACTGCCAAATGCTTCACTTTCATACAACTTTGACCTGGTTTTCAAGTCTACAGTGTATATCTTCCTGGGATAATGAGTCTTATACTGACCAACTAAGGTAAAATAGATCTCATCAAAACCGTCCCCATCAACATCTTCGAAAATTGGTTTTGACATAAAAGCATAAGGATTTCCCTCGCTACATACCATGGAGTCCAGATAGATAGCTTGTGGTAAATCATTTGGCTGTTCTTCGTAAGGAAGAATTTGCTGTAGATAAATTGAACCTTCCTTTTTAGATCGAATATAGATTTCCCTGATCCCATCATGATCATAATCACCAAAAAAAGGTTGGGTCTGACCTGGATCTTCTGAAAGTATATTGTATTGTTCTATAATACCCCCTTGAGCTGTTAGAGCCAGGCAAACTAGAAAGCCACTGTTTGGATTATAACCAGTGAGGATTTTCTCATCAATCCTATCACCATTCAAATCAGCAAAATTCAAGCTTCCCTTATTGATATCATGCCTTTCTTGATAATCGTAGCGTACCAAATACCGATGAGGCTTGGGGCTGATCAAAAAGAAAACTACAACAGCTATAATCAGGGATGTAAAGATCGGTATCCAATAGGTTTTAAACTTTATCATAATTAGCTGATTATAACGAAAAGGATAGTATTATCCAGTTGTCAAAAACTTGCATCAGGGCAACTCGACAACTGGACAACTGAATAACTGGATAACTGGACAACTGGACAACTGGACAACTGGATAACTGGACAACTGGATAACTGGATAGATTACTTGATCAGCTCCCGTGCAGCTTCATAACTGTCGCCATACAGGTCTTGCAGTCGCTTTAACTCGATCTTCAGTTCTTCCAATACATCTGCGTAGTCTGGATTGTCAATCTGGTTCATCATTTCATTTGGATCTGTTTCTAAATCAAACAGTTCCCATTCGTCGATATTGTGGTAAAAATGCATGAGTTTATAGCGTTCAGTTCGAACACCATAGTGTCGTTTTACTGCATGTGCCCCTGGATATTCGTAATAATGGTAGTAAATTGATGTGCGCCAGTCATCAGGAACTTCGCCTGATTTGATGGCTTTGTTCATTGGGTCCAAGATAGATACACCTTGCATTTCTTCAGGTATAGCTGCCCCAGCTAAATCAAGGAAAGTGGGGGCAAAATCCATATGCTGAACCATCGCATCGGTAGCAGCACCTGTCTCCTGATCTCCTGGGAGTCTGACTAACAAGGGCATACCTAAACTCTCTTCATACATAAAGCGTTTGTCGAACCAACCGTGCTCACCCAGATAGAAACCTTGATCAGATGTGTAAAAAACCGCTGTGTTTTCAGCAAGATCTTTGTCATCGAGGTAATCAAGAAGGCGCCCTACCTGATCGTCGACACTTTGAATACAAGCCAGGTAATCTCTCATGTATCGTTGATATTTCCAGATAGCTAATTCCTCGCCCTGCAAATCATTTTCTAGATAGTCATCAATAATGGGATTGTAATGAGCATCCCAGGCAGCTCGCTGTTCGGGATTCATTCGATCAAGTTGGCCCATGAGCCAGTTCACGTCGGCAGGTCGTTTGCTGGTATCAGGATGAATAATTTTCAAGTCCCAACCGTATAGCATATCCACAATCACCGACATCTCCTGCTCTTTTGCAGCCCGGCCGCGATTTGAATAGTCGTCAAAATAGGTCTCTGGTATGGGGTATGTATTTTCTTCGAAACTAAAGTATTTTGGTTCAGGCATCCAGTTTCGATGTGGAGCTTTGTGGTGGACCATAAGGAAAAACGGATCGTCACTGGTGCGACTCTCTAACCAACCCAGGGCTTCATCAGTGATGACGGTTGTGGTATATCCTGTATACCGATGCACTCCGGTAGAGTCTTTCAAATCAGGATTATAATAAGGCCCCTGACCTAACAAAACCTTCCAAAAATCAAATCCGGT
>CAYUGX010000207.1:0-8807 GCA_964444375.1 uncultured Porphyromonadaceae bacterium
CGATCAATCTTCTCAAATCCCAAAGGAAACGGTCAGAGATCTCAGGATTATCCACCACTCGTCCGGTTAGAACGGGTAAGTAAGGTTCTGGTGAATAACCAAATCGCAATTCAAATCGTTCGATAAACCCATCTGTCCAGTTTTGCGGTCCGGTTTCATAACTGTCAGCGATCACATATTTCAATGCTTTTCTGTCGTCAGGATCAGTCTTCCGTATAAATTCCCCTACCATGCCATCAAACATGCTGACAACATGCTCCTTATTCATTTTATCTACTTCCAGACCTTGGCTTTCTGGGCTACTTGGCGCATTTTGGGTTCCCATTGGGATCATCCCCATCCGGAGAACGACCCAATTACCTTCTGGAGCATCCCACTTTAGACGGCCGGTCTCATCCATGTTTTCAGTTAGGTCTTGTACTTCACCTGAGATCAGAATAGAGCCCTCGCCTGGATTATCTTGTCTTTTCCATTGATAAGCATTCCATGCTGGTTGAGTTGAAGGACTGGTTTCACCGAGTTGTTTTCTGATATAGCTTCCCAATCGGGCGGTCTGGCTGATTGTCAATTCTGAAAAGCGGACTGTTTTACTCACATTGAATGTCAGTCTTAGCAAATTGGCTTTTGTTGGCTTAAACGGGACGTAAAGGGTTGCTTTGTTTTTGGCTCCCTGATGCCCTCTTTGTTCTGAATAATTAGTCAACTCATCATAGGATATGCCATCATCAGAAGCTTCAACAAGACATGTTAATTGATAGCCGAAATCAAGTGGTTCAATTGCGATACTTTGAATACCACTTACTGATTCGGAAAGATCTTGCAGGTCAAGGTTAATCACGAGGTCGGTTCGGCCTGTAAAGAATGCCTCGCTTTCTTTTGAACCATCAATCAAATTCTCGAGTTCTTCAATCTGGTCAGAGCTGACCCTGACAAGGTTCATGTCCACATCATTTCGTTTTGCTTCAGTTTGCCTAAAGGCTATTACCCTCACATCCTGAAAGTCTTTTTCAGTGAATTTAGGCCCGGTTTGAGTAGGTCTGGAGCCTCCAGCAACTGGGAAAGTGGTAATCTGTGGAACTGGTATGATCTGGTCTATTTCTTGTCCACCAACAAGTAGGGTTTCACTATGTGTCAGGTAGCGCATTGACTGAGATGGTTTCACCCAGGGGCCTCCCGATTGTGACCATCCGGGAGAATTGAAAAATCCGATTTCTACGCCAAGACGATCGGCCTCTTTGACAGCCCATTGTACCGCTTCCCACCAGTCTTCTGACATAAATTTAACATCACCAACAGGTGTGCTGTTTTGATCATTTGAGTAATTGTAAATATGTCCGATATAGGCCCGGCCGATGCCAACTTGTACCATGGCTTCCAGATCTTTGGTGATCCCTGATTTGCTGATATTGTCATTGATCCAGTACCAATAACATCCCGGACGAGTATCATCAGGCGGATTAGCAAAGTCAGCTTTTAAATGACTCATACGGGTGCTCAGTGGATCAGCAAACTTATCTACTGAGCATGCATTCACGAGAACGGCCAGAAGGATCAGAATGAAAAAATGAGTGCATGCCCTGGGTTGTTTCATCATAATTTCTGTTGTTTAATCTGACTGAACTGCCCTGGTTCTTAGGGGCTATTTCTCACCGGGCGGTTCAAACCATTTCATTATTTCTTTGGTGATTAATTCGTGCCCCTTCTCATTTGGGTGATTAACCTGTGACATGTAGTTCTTTAACTCGTCAACTTGCTTATAAAGGAACTCGAAAGCATTGTAGCTGTCGACCAGACCAACCTGGTATTCTTTGGCCAACTGCACGATCTGATGGCTATGTTGCTTCAATTTGTTTTCAGGGTTCTGATAATCAACACGCTGGTCTGGAGATGGAGTTAGGAGTATCACTGTAATTTCATGGTGGAGTGCGAGCTCGAGCATCTGTTTCCACGCTTTATGCGCCGCTTCGAGGCCAGGTCCACGATCGTTTAATCCATAGTCAATGAATAGCACGTCAGGCTTGTGGATCAGCACGTCTTCCATCATACGACTGGCACCAGATATGGAATTTTCTCCTCCAATGGCAGTAACAATCACATTGACAACTGCATAGGGGTAGCGTTTTTTCAATTCTTGTAAGACCTGCTGAGGATAGGCACCTGCAGTATTGACAATGGGTGTTTTGAAATACCCTGCCGGTACGCTGTGCCCATGAAAAACCAGGTTAATGGTTCTGTTTTCAGGCCATTTGATCATCATCTCTTGTTTCAGACCATCAAGATAGGTAGTCGGATCAGCAATCTGGGATTCATTTAATTGAGCATGAGCATGGATTCCCATAAACAAGAAACTGAGTAAATATACCTGCTTCAGCATATCTTAACTACTTTAATGTCGAGCAATTGACCGAGTTTTTCAATTTTTGATGCAATGTGTCCGGTCCCTATTGCACAATGATGGGCAGGCCCTTGCATAGACCACTGTTTGATAAAGGTTTTGGCATCAATTGAGAAACTGTAGCGGCTATTGGTGTTTCCAATTTGGAGGACAGGGCCTGGAACGGATTCTCCTTCAGCAGTGAGCAGAAACACCTCATCTTTGCCTTCAACTACTGATAATAGGGTAACTGGTCCGTTCTTAACATTCATCTGTATAGATAAACCCTTTCCAGGTTTACCATGGTAAACCGGTAGGGGTACCAGTTTCACTTTTTCCTCGGCAATGAGATAGTGGGCAGGACCATCATGTCCCAGGTAAACAACGTCGTCTTTGAAATCCATTAAATAAAACTCTGAAAAGGAACCACCGGCACCAAACTCAGCCATTATTTTCATGGCCTGGGCATTTTTTACCTCGCATTCTCCCGCAACCGGTATATTTTTCCCGGTTAGCAGGGTGTTTCCAGCGATGACGGAAGTGACTATGTCTTCAAAGTCATTTCCGGATTGACCCTCGTAATAGTAAGCCATCGAGCCGAGATTGTGTTGGGCCACCAATTTATCCAATGCAACAGAAGTGCGTGCGGCCCGCAAAATTTCAGAAGGTTCACAATCAGCAGAGACATCAAAGGTCAACTCGAATTCCGCAACCTTAGTATTGACTTCTTCTTCAAGCACTTCATCCCGCAGTTTTTTAAGTTCACACATTTCCAGGAGTTCAAAATGTGTCCCGAAAACCGATGATTGTTTGGTCAGATCGGTATAGACATCCAGCATGCCATTGTAATAATGGCCTAAAACACCCATGCGGGTATGCTTCATCGCTTTGGCAGTTGCCGCTACCTTGGTCCAATCCTGAATTTCTGCCCAGGCTTGCTCATCATGTAAATAGCCACTGATAATATCATATTGAATACCAGCACGGTTAAAAACGGATGCCAATTCAGGAACTGAACATGCCTGGCAGTGCTCCAACCATATACCTGTCATTTTACCACGATCACCCAGTTGATTAAATGCATCGTAATCAAGCTGTGCCACGGGTTGCAGGTTTAGGATAATCACGGGAACCTGAAGTTTCTGCACAATAGGCAATACGGTTGATGAAAGGGCATAGGTTGAGACATAAAGGAAAACTAATTCGACATCTTCAGATTTGAGGAAATGTCCCGCAGTCTGCGCTTTTTCTTGGGTATCAACCATACCTGCATCGACCAGATCAACACCAAAGTTTCTGATTTGATCATTAATGGTAGACTGATACCCTAGCAGTCTGTCCAATAAACCATCGAATTGTGGCCAGTACGTATCGAGCCCAATTCCGAACAGTCCTATTTTTACCATGTTATCTACATTGAATTTCCTATACCAACCAGTGCGACTGAGGCCAGGATCACCGCAATTCCAATGATTATGGTCAATTTGGTTTTTGGGGCTACCCCTTTCCATTCTTTGCGATAGATACCCCACATGTTTGCCGTTAAGATGATGGTCGACATATGGAGAATCCATGAACTGGCTCCGTTACCCAGTTTGCTCTCGCCCATACCATAAAAGAAAAATTGCATAAACCAGAGTGTTCCGGCCAGTGCAGAAAACATCATGTTTTTGGAGATGGGAGTGGATCTATCTGTGAAGTTTGTATACGATTTGTTTCGAATACTTAAAATGGTTGTCCAGATGAAATTGGTTGTCAATCCTCCCCAGAGAATTACCACAAATGTGACATTATTTTGAAACAGGGGATTTCGTCCTGCAGCCACAGCAGCTTCTGCCAGTGGCTTTCCTGCTTCAATGCCAAAATTGAAAAAAGAACTGAGTATTCCTGATAATATGGCAATGATGAGTCCTTTTACCAGGCTAAATTCTGCAATGGTTTTTTTCTTTTGTTCATCTGATAGCTCACGTTCCTTCATCATCCCGGCCCAACCTGAGATTGCGATACCGGCCAGACAAACAAAAACACCAAGGAGAACGATTTGTCCGCCTGAAGTGCCAAGCATATCCGTAAATGAGACTTTCCCTGCTGTTGGATTAATGGAATAATAGATGGGAGGAACCAGGGCACCGAATGCTGCACAGAAACCCAGTACAACAGAGTTCCCCAATGACATTCCCAGGTACCGCACACCCAGTCCGTAGGATAAACCACCCACTCCCCAAAGCAATCCCATTAAAAAAGTAAAGAACAAGATTTGGCTGGAACCGGCAATGATGATTTCCATGAATCCCGGAACAGTAATCCAGGCAACAATTGGTGGTACAATAAGCCATGAGAACAGCCCTCCAAACATCCAAAAACTTTCCCAGGCCCAACCTTTTACCTTATTATAAGGCATGTAAAAACTTCCAGAGGCTATGCCTCCCAAAGAATGATAGATAACTCCTAATAGTGCTTGCATAGCCCTAAAGTTAAGGTATATACAAATCTTAGGGAATACACAAAGTGATTATCATTTGCACAAAATTAGCTTTTAATAAATGTTCGTTAATTTTAGCCTTGAATCAGGGGTGAATTTCAATGGAGTATTTTTTCAAATACACGTCTATTAATGACCACGATTTGGCCTGGGAACTATTTCTGAATGTTGCAGGAACCGACAGGTATTTGCCTCATACAGAGTATCCTGTTAATACTCATCCGGCTGGATACTTCTTTTTGTGGGAGCAGGGAAGAGTCTTGGATGAGTACCAACTTGTTCTGGTGACCGATGGCGAAGGTGAATTTGAGACCAGGAATAGAAAATATACTATAAAACCTGGAAGTGTGATGCTATTGCGTAAGGATGAGTGGCATCGATACCGGCCAAATCCTGAAGTTGGCTGGACAGAAAATTATGTGGGTTTTAACGGGAAACTGGCTGATTTCTTCTTAAAGGAGCAGGAAATATTAAAAGATCTGGAGGTGGTCGAGTGTGGTAATCAGGAAGTGCTGATCGATACTTTTCATAAAATATTTGATTTGGTGATTAATGAAACGCCCTGCTATCAGCAAGTGGCATCGGGATTGGTGATTAAGGCGCTTGGCTATATATTGGCTGCACACAACCATCAGGAATTTGCGGGAACCGATATTGAAAGAATTATTAAAGAACTGTGCGTCAAGATCCGCCAAAATGCTTCTGAAAATTTTAATTTCGATGAAGTTGCCGAAAACTATGATATCAGCAGCTCTCATCTGCGCAAGTTATTTAAAAGGTATACCGGTAAATCTCCACATCAGTATTACCTCGACATCAAAATTATAAACGCCAAAGAGTTGTTGTTAAATACCCAAAAAACGGTCAAGGAAATAGCCATCGAAATGGGGTTTGATTCAGTTCATTATTTCAGCCGAATCTTCAAGGCCAAGACCGGGAAAACGCCATCGGATTTCAGGAAGCGCTGAATGGAAAACAATCAATCTCATCCCCTATACGAAAAATAGCATGAACGTTATTATCTTGCGCCACTTCACATAAATCATTAAATCACTATGCAAAGGCTAGTTTTATTATTTCTGATCACCTCAAGTTTGGCTGGTCACACACAGAATCACAAACAAGATTTACCCTTATTCAATGGTGAAAACCTCAAAGGCTGGGAATATTTCCTGGTAGACGAGAACCTAAAAATGGAGGAGGTCTGGAGTGTACAAGATGGAATCCTGATTTGTAAGGGTGAACCCTTGGGTTACCTGGTAACACAGAATGAATACACTAATTATAAATTGGTTGTTGAATGGAGATGGGCACCTGGTACGCCTGCGGGGAACTCTGGCGTTTTGATGAGAATCAGTGGAGAACCAAAAGGATTGCCAAAATGTTTTGAAGCCCAGCTACAACACGGTAATGTTGGTGATATTTATGGTTTTCATGGGAACAAAGTAGCTGGCGACTCTGAAAGGTTTATTGAGAGAGAGTCAGATTTTGTCGGGAAAATGACCGGCGTGAAGAAGATACAAGATGCTGAATATGATGCAGGTGAATGGAACCGCTACGAGATTTTCCTCCTAAAGGGAAATCTTACCGTCTATGTAAACGGGCAAAAGGTCAATGAGGCAGATGGCCTCGAGCAAATAGCTGGTAAAATTGGTTTTCAATCTGAAGGAGGAGAGATCCAATTCAGGAGAATCAGTATTCTACCATTGGACCAAACTCATGGTCATAGTCATATGCACTCACGCGAGCTCCATGAACATGCAAGCCACAATGAATGGCCTCAATTTCATGGCCCCGACAGGAATAATCGCTCCAAGGAAAAAGACTTATTGGATAGCTGGCCAGCCGAAGGCCCTGAGTTATTGTGGAAAGCCAGTGGTCTTGGCGAGGGCTATTCCAGTGTATCAGTTGCTGAAGGCGTAATATGCACAGCTGGCAATGTGGGAGATCATACCCTAATTTTTGCACACGACCTGGAAGGAAATTTGATTTGGCAACAAGAAAATGGTAAAGCCTGGCAGGATAGCTATCCGGGAAGTCGGGGCACACCAACCATACATGAAAGCAAGGTCTATCATCAAAGTCCAGTAGGGAATTTGGTTTGTTTGAATCTTAAAGATGGATCAGTGATTTGGCAAACCAATGTGTTGGATCTGGTTAATAGTGAGAATAGCAAATGGGCCCTGGCTGAATCACTGCTCATCGATGGGAACCATGTGATAAGCACACCTGGAGGTCCTGATGCCTCGATGATCGTGTTAAACAAGAATAAAGGTAATTTAGGCTGGACAGCTGCGTCAATAGGTGACCTGGCGGGTTATTCATCTCCCATTTTAATTGAATTTGGAGGAAAAAGGATCCTGGTAAATCTAACTGCCAAAAACTTAATTGGAGTTGATGCCGATACAGGAAAGTTATTGTGGAATGTAAAACATGAATCATACGCAGATGAAAACGTGATGATTCCTATCCACCATGGTGGTTACCTGTTTGTGAGTACCCTGAAAGCCGGTTCGGTCAAGTGGCAACTGGTTGAAGAATCCGGCAGGATTGGGATAAAAGAAATTTGGAGAAGTGAAGCCATGGATAATCATCACGGGGATGTCGCCTTGATAGAGGGGTACTTGTATGGGACCAGTACTTTCTACAATCGCGACCAATGGGTTTGTCTGAATTGGGAGACCGGAGAAACCGAATACATTACTGAAGGTACTGGCAAAAGTGCCTTAACTTTTGCTGATAACAAACTATATACGGTCAGTACTAAAGGATTGGTTGGCCTAGTCAAGCCATATCCCGAGGAATTTGAGGTGATCAGCACTTTTCAATTACCCAAAGGTGGAGTTGGTCCCAATTGGGCTCATCCGGTTATCTGCGATGGTAAACTCTACATCCGGCATGGAGAGTTCCTATATGTGTATAAAGTAAAATAATCCGAATTTATTGGATAATGGATTTAATCCATTCGGCATGACTCGAAACCCTTGTAAATACGGCGACATCGCCGTAATTTGAGTCGGTGCTGCCAGATGATACAATTCCGATTACCTGCCATACTCTGTTAATTTTCAGGAAAGCCGGTCCTCCACTGTCTCCGGGGACAGTGGTTCCTTCAAGAGGTAGTGGATCAGGTGAGCTGTTTCCTTCACCTAATGCTCGTACTTCTTCATTAGAACTGGAGATGGATTCGTCATCCAGGGCATTCGTATATTCAAGTGGGCTATCGAAATCGCAGCCCATCATACCGCCTAAATACAGCTCATCGTTTGGATAATCATAGTCTAGATCAACACCACTCGTCAAGCGATCCAAAATGTTTTCGAAAGCATGTTTTTCACCATAATACTCATCGCTTTCCAAATATTCTGCATAATCTCCGAATCCACATACAAAGATTTGGTCACCAAGACCCTCATTAAACCGTTGGGCATAATCCGCAGTGGGTCGGTTTGTAACTGGTTTGGATAGTTTTAAAAGTGCAATGTCAACCGCCGCTTCACGTCCTTCACCCTGGTTGGGTTCCCATCCAGGATGGAGATAGGCTTCTTTGACGGCGACCTGAAAATCCGGGAGGAACATATCATCACCAAATAGCACAGCCATTTCAGTTTCAGCTGGTTCAGGAAATGATTCGTTACCACTGACCAGATTATGAGCAGCTGTCATGACCCAGTCGGGCGCAACCAAAACAGCCGAAGCATCTATCGGCTCACCATCGCGGATGTATGTTAAAGCGCAAACGGATTCGAAATCGGGATAGTCATCACCGGCTATATATTCGCCTCGATTTTGTCCCAAATTCTCATATTCTACTAAGGATAAATCGTGTCGGACACCGAAAGTGGTGGTCTCTACATTGAATTCATCAAACTCGCAGGCTGAAACAATCAGCAGAAACACCAATGGTATGCTGATTACTAGGCTATGAAGGAATCTTGTTTTAAGGTCTTT
>CAYUGX010000208.1:0-8794 GCA_964444375.1 uncultured Porphyromonadaceae bacterium
CGTCCCATTGTCGTCACCTTTGGTAGTGCCACCCCTTGATTGGGGTCGTTATTGTTGCCTGCCCTTCACAGGCTTGCGAATAAGCATAATGTAATCTGACTCGTAGGGTTTCCCATTGACGATACTAACGATATCCCAGCCTTGATCTTCGTAGTAGTCAGCTACTTCTGAAATGTAACTGAAGGTCGGGGTTAGTTCATCGTCTTCAAGTGGACCATACCAGTCATCGTGCTCAGGCCCCCAGATTTCAAGATGGTGGTCGTAAGTTTGTTCTGATTTTTGAGTAGGCTCGACCCCAAGCGCCGTTGCATGGAATGGATCTATTTGGTGAAAGAAGGTGTTAGGTAACGATTGCTCCTTCATTCGCACTAAGACATCTTCATACTCCCAGCGTACTCGATGTGCGAGTTCATTACGAATTGTGTTCTTGATTATTTCTTCTGTACTAGGTTCAGGAGCTTCAATAGTTACACCCTTCTCTAAGCTTCGAATACGATGGACTTGGTTCTTCGCCCAATTCCGCTTCTTCTTGGTAATGCTTGGAATGAAAGCTTCAGCGGTCTCCTTGCCCTTTGCCTGCTTGCATGGTTTACAGCAGGCACCCATATTCCAAACTACTGAAGGTCCTTTCTTGGATTCAGGAGTCAAATGGATGATATCGGATTGCTTTCCACCAGGTAGGATCTGCCGTCTACAGAAGATACATGAGTTGCCATCACGATGGTATAGAAGCTGAATGAAGGCATCCTTCTGCATATCATACCGGGGAAGACCGACCATCATAGCCTTGCCTTGGCTTTTGTCAATCTCGAAGTATTTCTGGTACCTTCCCGCTGATAGGTACTGGTTGACAGTGTTAGGAGCTAAGTCGGCGAGTTCGGCTAGCTCCTTGACGGTGAGCTTCTCTCCGCCTGCGTTTAGCAAGACGGCCATCAGCTTGGTTACGGACTTGGGTAGTGACTTAGACATCACAACTACATTGTCATAGTTATTATATAAGTTTAACTGTCATACTTATTGTCATAGTAATTCAATATCTGGACTTTGCATATGGGAGAAAGAAGTATCTGGATAAACTCTTTAATGGCATAGCAATTATCAAACGATGCCTAAATACTGCGAAGATTGCGGTTCAAAGCTAACACCTGGTAAATCCTTTTGTGGTAATTGTGGAGAAGAAATCAAGGTCATAGATCAAGTTACAGTTCAAGATAGCATCATTCAGCGCAGTATTATTGGTTCAGCGGGTGGAGATTTAATCCAAGCATCGAATGGTGCTGATGTGAGTATACACAAAGGAGCCATTCCTTGCCCATATTGTGAAGGAAGGGGGAAAAATCCTATTACAGAGAAAATAATTTCAATAGAAATTTCAAATAATCGTAAGATAAAGAAGGCCGCTGTACATTCATGTCACGGAACTGGTAAATGTATTGGCTGTGCTGTTATGAATTTCTTTGGGCAATCAGTATTTCATGCATTACATGGCGAACTAGATACTTATGGAATGCCTTTTCCATGTTCAAATGGTAAATGTTCTAGATGTAATGGAAAAGGAAAGATTTCTCTCTTTGATAAATGTCCGATATGTATTGGTACAGGTACCTGCATTTTTTGTAAAGGAAGTGGTAAATGTACAATTTGTAAAGGTGACGGGTGTTATGAAACATGTAAAGATTGTAATGGAAGTGGAATTAAGGAAGTTCAATAACTACGGTTGACTTCGGGCTCAGTTTTGAATTTGTTAGTCCCTAGCTTCAACATCACCCGCCCCAAGTACCTATATGCCTACCACCTGCCCAAATCACCCAGTGTTAGAAACTAACAGTCAACGTAGAGACGATTTGAGATCTGGAAGGAGCTTGGATGGCCGCACACTCATCTAATCACAGGCTATGGCAGAGTCCTTAACTGGGGTAGCTGTGGCTATGGGTGACAGCCATCTATCCTTGCAGGAGCTTCTTCTTCGCTACACTGAACTCTTCAGCTGTCAGTAGCCCTTTCTCTTTCATCGTCCCAAGTCTCTCTAATTCATCCATAAGACTAGGTCCGCCGATTGTAGATCTACTAACAACACTATCTTGAACTGTAGTGATTTCATCGCCTTGAACAACCTTCTGAGAAACCTTTGCCGAACTCATCTCTGCTGATTTACGCTCGGCTGATGCTGCTTCTTTGAGTAGACCATGTTCTTTATACCACTTGATTGCATCGTTGAATAGTTCAATTTTCTCTAATTCCGCCCCTACATACTTTGGTGGTAAAGATTCTAATACATCTTTCGAATACTTATTCTTTTTAATAAAAAGTTGGAGTAATGGTTCAATCGGTACAGCATCACCAAATGAAATTAAGGCCTCTGAAGCTGATTCGCATACTTCATTATTTTTATGCTCTAATAATTCGGTAATTGATGGAATAGATTTATTGATTTTTTGAATTGATAAGAACTTTATTGCAAGAATACATACAAATGAATATGATTCATTAAGAGCTAATATTATCTGATTAATAACCTTTTCATCATCTTTTCCTAATATCTCCTTTATAGTGGTAATACAGTTTTTTATTTCCTGAATATATTCTTTGAATGTTTCTATTTTACTATCACTCTTAACATTCCGACCTTGCTTCTGTAATGTAGTAATTATATTTTCGAATCTAAATTGAAATTCAATCAATTGACTCATTACATAAATAATCGGAACAATTATTCTTTCGTTATTAAACTTCTTTAATGCGTTAATTAATACTAATTTTTCTTCAATATGTCTAGTGAAATTACTGAAGTATTCATCATAGGAATAATCATGATAATATGGACTTGATTTATTCTGATATGATTCTTTCAATATATTTAATAAATGTTCGAAAGACCTTTCATCTTTTAGATTCCCTAAAGCTTCAACAGAGGTTATCCAAATATTCCAATCAAAACTATAACTACTGAAACCAGAATAATTACTTAGCCGATTTAATAGTAACTCAACTATGCGCTTATCATCGAATATACTTAGTGTATTAATCGCTAAACATAACGTATCATCTTCTAAATCATTTAGAGATTTATAAATAACATCCTGGACAGTTCTATTATTTAATCTACATAAAATCTCTATCAATATTGATTTAATATTGACAAAACCATCACCACCTCTAAATTTTGTAGAAATATTTTCTTCAGTTAACATAGATACTATTGGATCTATTGCGTCATCACCAAATGAAACTAGAATTTCAACTGCTTTTTCATAGAAATCACGCTTAATATAGATATTGGCATCTCTCACAGCTTGAAGTATTGGAGTTATAGATTTTGGATTTTGATACTTTCCCATTGATTCTAGAAGAACTATTGCGATTTTATTACCTTCTGAACGATATGCTCCCTTGGAAATATACTTAACGAAATTCAAATTCATTATTTCTAAGAATCTTAAATCACCGATATTAGCAAGTGATTTAATTAACACTATCAAAGTATCGTGAAAACCGTATAATTCGTATTCCCACTCTTTTATAAACATATTTAATAGTGGCTCATATGCTTCAATACACTTCATATCGCCCAATGCTTGAATAGCTTCATCGGGATACTCTGATTCTTTATTATCCACATATTTGATAAGCCCATCAGTATCCTTAGCATCTACGAGTTTTTGAACTTCATAAGGATATGAATCCATTTGTCATCTACCAATACTACCGAAATGCATGGATAATATCAACTTTGTGGTGACTTGAATCTATTTTGCCCCTCTATCTTGGTCACCACATCTGAATCGTCATATATCGTGGGGCGTACCATCAATACCATTAACACAGCCAATTTCAACTAACAATCGTGATTCGACCGAATCCGGCACCATTGGACCCCTGGACACTCAATGCCGTCAAAACGGCGGGAATCATGGCCGGGGCCCCATAATATATCTTATACTATGGAGCCCCAGGCTCCATGACTCCATAATCAACGGGATGGGATTGAATAATATCCTCTCACTCGTCGGTAGCACTATCTGCTAGTCTAGGAATCCAAAACAGAACCTTCTGTACTGTCTCTTCAAATTTGCTAACTAGTTTCTCTAACTCAACCCTCCTCTTATCCGGTAGCTTACTCCATGTCAAAAGGCTCTCCGCAATCGCTACATTCATCAGGGTCATCTTCTGGACATGGAGATCTGAAGCTAACTCCGAAAAGAGCCCGTTTACCCACCAAGGGATGTAGGGGCCCTTGCGAATCTGTCTACCATTTGGCGGGTGTAGATGCCCTTCCATTAGATTCGTGTCGATGAAGATATCTCCGCCTTGGAGTAGCTTCTTCTTAGATTCCCGAACTCGCTTTCTTGCATCTCCATACTTCTTCTGAAGTATCACTGCCCCATGCTTCATAACGAGCTTTGTAACCTTTGCCATACTAAGCCCACTCTCCATTTGAGCGAGCTCTAGCCCAGCCTGGTTTGCATATGGGTACTTGGCGGTGGTCCTTTGGTCTGGATGGAGTTGATCTAATTCAGATAACTCCTGGTTCAAGATTTCTTCCAATGACATATCTGCCAAATGGACATTCTCGTTCACTGCTTCTTCGAACTCTTGTTCTTCATCTTCAAAATATACGTGGGTCATACTTTCACCTTCCATAGTTCGGTGAATGATGGCCCCCCGTCAGCAGAGAATTAATTAAGCTCCATTCAATCTTCCAATTGCAATTATCGGAATATCGACTGGCACTCTCTACATCAGGGGGTGCCTACATTCTTTTTCTTCAGTCACACTCCTCAGGGTTGTCTACTTCCTGGTTGTTGTTTTCTCCCGTATCTGTGCTGTCACTGGTTTCCGATGGAGCTCCCGAATCTATAGGCTTGGCTGAATCTTTGGTTTCAGAAGCAGGGGCGGGGGCTGAAGATCGCTCTTGGGGGACTCCAGGTATTGGTGCTTCACCATCCTCGAATATAGGATTCATATCGGGTTTCAGTACCAACTGACCCCTACCCCATCTCGTCACAGAAACAGGTATTCGTTTGTCATGCACGAGTAGTTCACCCTTGACTGTTTTCAAGGGATTGTACTTTCTTATTGTGTCTTGTATTATGTTAGACATAAATTCAGCTCCTCGTTTATCGAGCATGTATGCTGTTCTTTGTGGTTACAACTTGAGAGATTCCGCTATGTTATTCTTGCTAGATAGCGGTCATTTCGTCGTTGGTATATTTACCTCCTGATTGGTTATTAATGTATGGCTGGTGGGTTGTGGATTCGTGGTTAATGATAAAGAAATCTAATTGATTATTCTTCAAGATATCTATCAACGAAGTCAACTCCAATTTGAAACCCTACTTTTTTCCCAATCTTAGTTTTATCAGGGCGAAAACCTGCAAGATAATTCTTATCTTCGAGTCTATCGATTAATATGGTAAAACTATCTTCATAAAGACGCACTTCAGCATCTTGTATGACATATGTTTCCAATAGTTCTTTACAATGTTTATAATCGAATAGTGCATCGGATTGATTAAACAGCAAGTACAGTCGGTCATTCGTATTCGAATAAAGGTATTCCAATAGTTCATTGTTTAAATGTGCAATTAATCCAAAGCAGTCCCAAAATATTCTTGCAAGCGGTCTTTTCTTTTCCTTTCCTTGAACTGTTCCTAACTCAATGTAGAATTCATTTGAGTATAGTCGTGTAAGATCTCTTAATACGTCCAATAACGGAATTACGTTATAGACCGAAAGACAATAGAATAATTTTTCTATTGGTAATTGAATAAATTTCTTTCTATCATCATTTTCGTTTTCATTAAATATTCTACTTGCCATTTGGAATAATAGATTTATATAACAAAAATCTATTCTCTTCTGTTGTACGGTCCTATGCTTGCATTCTGTTTTATTTTTGTTTGTTTTCTTTGTTGTCATTTGTCACTCCTCCTAGTTATGGGAATAGAGTTACTATAAGTTGATTCATAGATTTTGTGTCTCCAATTTTCACCAAGTAATTTATCTATTACTTCACATGTAATATCTCCAGAAAATGAACGTCCTTGGATTAGGTTCATCAACAACGGACCTACAGCTTTTACAGAGCCGATTTTACCAAGTGCTTTAGTAGCATTGACGTTTATCAAACCGTTATTACTCTCTAGCATCTTTGTTAGTGGTTCAACGGCTTGAATAGCACTTAATTCTCCTAACGCTTCAATTGCTACAATTCGTTGTTCAAACTCGTCATTCTTTGCAATTGAGATTAGGCTAGGTATGTCTCCTTCTAACCATTTCGCATGTACTGGATAACCTGCCTCCTCTAGTTTAGGTGCGAAGCTTTTATCACCGATTTCGATAATGGCTTGAGCGAAATCTCCTCCGCAATCCAACCCCCACCTATCCAATATTCGAATCCTTACCATTATCGCTGTCGCTAAATGCTTTCTTTCAGCTTGATTTAATATTATTATTTTGGTTCTTAGGGCATCTATTATGCTACGGGCACAATGTTGAAAACCTGATAGAAGAAGCACTAAGAGAGTTTTCAAGCCGATACTGATAGTGTATTCACCTATCAAATCTCTACAATGTTCTACAAGATTTTTATTACTATCGCCGTCATCTAATCCATGTGTTTTCATCTGTTACACCTCCTATCGTCGTTGCGGATTGTGTAACTCTAATTTCTTTCGGGGCTGGGGTGACATACTCCTCCTCAATCACTCTCACAATAACTGGTCGCTCGGGAATGTTGGTCACCAGTACGGCCACTCTCTTCCCTACCAGGGATTTGTTCAACTCAGCCCGAATCAGGGGTAGGCTGGTCTTGTTGGTCAAGATCCTGGCTGTGAACGTCTTGAACTCCAGTTCGACGGAGCACAGGCCGAAGTGGATGGCTAGGAGCCAGCCAAGGGCTTCTTGCCAGGGAGAGAGTGTGATTTCTTCAATGAAGTCAAATACAGTCATTGAAGGCTTGTGGAGCGACTTATATCCTTAAATCCATAGTGACAAATACGGGGTGGCATGTCCCAAATTTGGTACAAATTATCGGTTTTCCAAAGTTCATTGAATTCATGGAGTGAACCTCGATGCCTTTAGAAGAAACAGAAAATGCCCCAACATCCTTCATAAGGCAATCAATCTCAGATATACTTTCCAAGCAATCCCCATTGAATCTTCAAGAACTGACAAAGGAGATAAATGATGCTATTGTACATGACTCTGTTAATCAGTGGAATCGAGTAGATCGAAAGCGTGTACTCAGGATTGCTAAGAAAATGCATGATGAGAATATGATTGAAGCTCGTCGTGATAAACGTGGTGAGCGACATGTGTGGTCGTTCTCTCACAAAGAGTATACTAAACCGATAATTCAGATTGACGAGCTACACCATGGTACTCACTTTGAACCTGTCATCTATCAGGAGCCAAGAGAAACTAGTTTGCCACCACCATCAGGTCCACCATGGAAGGGATGGCTGAGAATAGTCAACATCTCTGATATAAAATTTTGGAATATCCATTTTGAAGTCACTGACCAAAAAAATAACTTACTTTGTTCTCAGGACGAGAAAGAGATGATAGCGGGAGATATAGTTGAGTATCCTATTGAATCGAGAAAAAGTATACCTGAATCAATTCAAGTAGACATTATATACTATGATGGATACAACGAGAGACTCTCAAATAATACAATTCATTTTGATAACTTCTATATTAGACAATCTAACCATAAACAATGATTCATCATTCACTTGTTATCCTTTATTTTTGCTGGACTGAACCACCAGTTAGTATTACTCGACACCTAACTCCTTATTAATATTGGCTCATGGGCTAATCTGATACCGGGTTTCCACCTTAGCTTGAACAGAGTATGTTTATAGTAATCAATAGGGTGAGTTTCTATAAATACTAATAATATAACCAACGATTACTTTGATATATTATAAGGATATAAACCTCTATGGCACTATTTGGTGAGTTCACTGATAGTGTGGACCATATTTTGGACTTGGGGGTCCTTTCACTTGGTTCACATAGAGTTGAAACTTACTGCCAGGTTCTAATCAGAAATTGTTATTATCAAGATGTGGTGTAAACATGTTCAAGAAACTAAATTCTGTCCTATTTGCTGTATTGTTGACTTTGCTGGTTGTGAGTAGCAGCGGATGTCTTGGGGGCGATGACGATGAAGTTACGGCTCCAGACCAGGACAAAGATGGGATTCCTGATACTGAAGATGCTTTCCCAAATGACCCAGCAGCTTCTGTGGACAAAGACGGTGATGGCTATCCTGACCAATGGAACTCAGGTAAGAGCGTAGCCGATTCTACATCAGGGCTTATCTTAGATCCTTTTCCTGATGATAAATATGAATGGCTCGACACAGACAATGATGGAATCGGTGACAATCAAGACGATGATGATGACGGTGATGGCTATAATGATACATTAGAAATATCTGAAGGGTCAGATCCACTAGATGTCACATCAATACCAGCTGACTATGACAAAGACTTTATTCCTGATTCTATAGACTCTGATGATGACAATGATGGGTTTATGGATGGCAATGATACTTTCCCTTTCGACCCAAGTGAATGGGTGGATACTGATGAAGATGGTACTGGAAATAACGCTGACCTAGACGATGATGATGATGGCTACGATGACCTGAATGATACTTTTCCCCTTGATGATACAGAATGGAATGATACCGATGGTGATGGAACTGGCGATAATGCAGACTTGGATGATGATAACGATGGGGTCAGTGATATTCTAGAATTAGGCTATGGCTCCAATC
>CAYUGX010000209.1:0-8787 GCA_964444375.1 uncultured Porphyromonadaceae bacterium
TTGTCAACCATTAAAAATAATTCCTATGAGCAACTTGAGAATGATGATTACTATTACGTTCATCAATACCCAGTATATCAAGACAATATTACGTCCTGGATAAGTCCGGTTACCCGTTTTCGGATCGGAGAACCTATATTTGAAAGCATCAAGGCCTGCCGCACTGATAATAAGCTTGATGAATTTCCAACTCTTAAGCAAAAACTTGGTGACCAATTTGATCGTGTATCGATTTCTCCTGTTCAATACATATACTTCGGTGAAGAGAATCCTTTTACGCTAAAACACATAGGTGATGTCGCAATCAAGAATCACTCGCCTAGTTTGGTCATGGCAAATGGACACTTTAAAGGAGGTTTCGACCATGGTCACTATCCTGATGTAGATCCTGATCCAAAATGGGGTACGGAAGATGATTATAAGTACATGATTGATGAACTGCATGATGCTGGCCACCTGTTTATGCCATTCACCTTATTTGCAGGCATGCACTCTGAATCGGATACCTATGCAAATTTGATGAGTCAAACGACAATCGATCAAATTGCTGTGATTGACCGATCAGGTGATCCATTGGAGGAGAAGATAAATGATGAATTAGAATACATAGTTTCGCCTGCAAATCCTCTTGTTTTTAATGAATGGACAAGGTTAGTTGACAAACTGTTTGATGAATACCAGGTCGACTTCTTCTATCAGGATGTCGTTGGATTGGCTGGTCATGATTATGATTTCAATCCTCATCTGGATAATCCAACCCTAAGTCGGGAAGGTTGGCTAATTGAAACCAAGACTTTTGATCATCGCTTACAAATAGTGGAAGGTGGTAATGATCGGATGTTGGAAAGTTGTGAAGGATTTATGGGATCATCAATACTATCTCCTGAAATTAGATCATATCCCGATAATGAATTTGTAAGAGGGATTTATAAGCATTACCCCGTGACTACCACCCTTTTTCACGGCCAGATGATCCCATTTAATTTTTGGTACAATACCATTGAAAGACCTCACGATCTCTCATGGAATCTTTTCTACGGTCTGATTTTGGAGGCACCCTTTGATTCGGGAATCTTTTATGGCGATGAAACCCGAAATTGGCCGCTAGCCATTGCAACTTTTGATTTTCAGAGAGAGGTTGTTTCAAGATTCATCGGCAATGAGGTAACGGATTTCGAATATTTACATGATCAGGTGGCTCGTATTACGTATGATGACATAAGCATTGTGTTTAATAATGACTCAACAGCAACTTTTGATCTTGAAGACCACATCATATCATCTGATGGGTGCTTGGTCACATCAGAGTCAGGAGACCTCATTGCCGGAATTGTTAATCAATTCAATGGATATCCATTACCGGAGGGAGATCATTTTTTAATTGTTAAATACCTTGAGGATACGGTTAAGATCATTCACTCCATTGGACCTGAAACTGAATTATTTATTGATTCTCCGTCAGGCTGGTCCCAAAGCAACGATTACTGGGCAGTTGGATATGATTCAAATCACAATATCATCGGCTCGCAGGATGTCACATTCATCGGAGGTCAAATGAAGTTTTTATGCAAAGAAAGGCTTGAAGGCCAGCATATTGCTTATTACAAAATTTATTCAGCGGTTGAAAAGCCTTATGGATCATGGGAGTATTTCTTCAATGATTTTTGGCAACATGAGGTCTATATGGGCAATCGTTCTTTCGAAATCTGTATCGAAAGACCCACAGGAAACTTAAAACATATTCTCAACAAGGCCACGGGTGATACAATTTGTCACTCTAGCCTCATTTGGCAAGTTGAGTTTCCTTCTAATACAGAAGGGGAAAACTTTAAGAATTCGAACAACATTGATAATGATCAAAACTATTCTGACTGGGAATACGATTGGAATGAAAGCGATACTATTTTGAAATGGGAATACCGATCGCTGGAAGAAAATGATCTGAATGTAAAAGCAACACTTACGATTGACATCTCAAATGAGGATCAAATTGACTTTCAAGTGTATATAGAAAATCATCTTGGATATCCAATTGAGAATGTTCGCTTCCCGGGTGAGATTAATCTTCCGACCTCATCAGGTGATTATGTATACATTCCTTTTCGGTATCCTGGCTTGAGAATAAAAGGAGATTACTTCGAGGATGACTACTACCTTGAGGGGGATTATCCGGATAATCTCTCAGCAAACTACCTCGGTTTAGATTTTGGACAAAGCCACATGGCCATTTATAGCATCACTAAAGGCCTGCCTGTCCATCCAGTCTCACACCTTCATTACAAACCCTGGACAGCCAAAACTAACCATTTATATCATCCATTGTACCGAGTCTATATTCAGGATGAAGAGTCGTGGAATAGCCCGGTTGTCAGGTTTAGAATGGGAAAAGATGTGCAGGAAACGCTGAATATGTACCAGGTGGATAACGGAATAGATCAATTCCCCAGCATTCAGGATAAGCTGGAAGAGCAAAAGGATGCCCTTTTGCAATCTCCACTCATCTTTTCAGCAATAGGATTATCTATTTACGATTATTCTACAGCCACAGCATTGACCGAGAATTTTCCAGTACCATCATTTATCCTCCTGGACTGGTATTATCCGGGATTTGAGGGATTTAATGGCCATCACCCCGATATTTACCCACCTAAAACAGAGTGGGGAACGGAGGAGGAATTCATTTCCATGATTGCCGGTTTTCAAGAGCAAGGCCATAAAGTAGCGCCCTGGACTGTACCTGTTTGGTGGAATGAAAACTCACCAACCATGCAGACCATTGCTGCTTCTACAGGGATTCAGGATATTGCCGTGATAGATCGTGAAGGAAATCCTGCCGAAGCATGGATGGGCCCAAAAGGGTTCATGGTCTCACCAAATCACCCGACAGTAAAAAGTAAGATGAATGAATGGTATACTGGCCATAAGGATACCTATCAGTTCGACAATGTTTATGAGCATTGGGATATCGATTACATGATTCATGCGGATTATAATTCAACCATGACAGATGTTGCAGGGTATTTTGATGAATGGTACAAACACCAAAAAAACCGTGCAGATGCAAATCTGTATTTGACCACAGGATTTGATAAGCAAGCTGAATTTGCACAAGGTTTCATTGGAACCATGTACTATCCGCAAGGAGAAGATCCTCACGTTTTCGGTATAAATGAAGACCTTTGGGATCATTGGCCCATCTCAACAGCAATGCTGCGTGGTTATTCACTGATTTACCAGGATTATGAAAAACAGACCATAAGCAAAGATGTCCTCTCTTTTAACCTGGCTTTTGGTTGTATGTTATCTCTTTGGCCTAACGTAATAGGAGATAGTGGATATGGCAGTGATTGGTGGGATGTTGTGGAGGATTTTCAAGTACATGTGATTTCTTACCTTGCGGATAGTCGGATAAGCAACTTCGAAAAATTGTCTGAACAACAAACCAAGTCAAGTTTTGGTGATGATTATGTCATCAGAAACCTCGATCGTAACAATGCTTTCAAATTTACCGACCATACCATAGCATCATTGGGTGCTTATGCAAACCTTCAAACGGCCAATATTAAGGCTGGGGTTTTCACCGGATATAACAACAATTCATTGTCAGATGGCGATCATTATATAATTGAGAAGCAAGAAGAAAAGGTCATTACCATTTGGCATCCGAAAGGTGAAAACAGTGAAATAACTATACTGAAGCCATGGAGTTGGAGTACTGACGAAGCAATAGAGGTCAAAGCATTTATGCAAAATAGTGAGAAGATTATTACGCGAAGCATTGATAGTCGAAAAGTGAAGTTCATGATGAGTTCTCATGAGAACAATGAAAAAGTCGACCGATTTGAGATTAGATACCGTGGAGAACTATCAGACATGGAGGATGATGTTTTAGCATTCGATGGACTCAGTTTCTCTGTTTTCCCGAATCCGGTCAATGATCTTACCAGGGTAAGTTTCAATATTCCATCACCTAGTCATGTGCAGCTTGATTTGATCAACTTGAAAGGACAAATCATCAAAGAATTGATTGATGAAACTATTCAACAGGGTCAATTCTCACGAGAGTTCTCATTATTACAGGTGCCAGATGGTGTATATATTCTTCAATTCAGGAATCAACAGAATATCCTTAGTCAAAAAATATTTGTAGCAAAGAATTACTAAGAGATCTTCAAGTAGGTATATATGAAAAAACCACCTATCGAACCCAATCGATAAGTGGTTGATATTTAACGATTTCTGGAATTTATCCTTTTTTCTTTTGTAAAGTCATCTCCCAGTCCTGTTTTTCTTCCTTTAAATGGTTCATTTACTATTGTGTCAGTGAGAGCATTATATACGCCTGGATGCCTGAATGCATTTCCGAAATAAGTCTCTCTTCTATATTGACTGATTTTTACTTCAGGTGATTCTGCCAATAATTCTTTTTGAATACTCAGGGCACATTTAATTGCAAAAACAGAAGAGTCAAAATAGGCCAGGGATTTATCCTCCCGATGGTGAATGACTTTCCCTTTGAAGGCAGACACTTGATCTTCAACCACCGTCCTATGATTGTTAAGCACAATCAGGGCTTGTTCTTCATCTTCACGAACTTTCTTGGTAAAATCCTGAATATCAGATAGCAGAATTACTGCAGTTTGATGCCTTGTTTCCATCTAGGTCTCTGGTTAGGTTTTGACAGACAACGGATTAAATTATGAAATATGAACATAATAGCCTAATCTGTTGAAGAATAACTACTTATCCTGTCTTCAAACTGTTTCTTGTACCCTGTTAAAAGGTAAAAGTTTCCCGTAAGCTAAACTAAGTTTGTCCTACATGATGTAAGAATCACAGCGGAGCTGTGCCTACATGAATGTTTAACATTTTAATTGGAGTGATATATATAGTAGAAAAATCCTATTAGCAATTGTGATTGCTCTGTTTTATTCAGTTGTTGCAAACTTGAACTCCCTCAGGGAAAGACCCGTTTTGGTGGGTGGGAAATCTATCTTGTGGAACAAGCTTTTCATGGTCCCCGTGAGCCCCAGGGTCAACTATACGTGATACCATGGATGTAACTGGCGAGTTGATTTTCAGAATTGATAGTAGTGGATCACTAAGAACCAATTGCGATACAATAACAGATGGTGTTTCGGTTGAGCAAGACAGTGAGTTACAAAACAAAAAAAGCGGACAACTCACGCATAATCTGATGTTGTCCGGTCAAGTGGAGACGCCGGGACAAATGTCGAACCATATGGTAAAAGACCTGTCGAGACTATGGGAATACTATTTTAAGCTAAGCAGTTTCTCAACTTCGACTTCCAAGATTGGTAAAGATTTCTGAATAATAAGCCATAGAATATCTGCTGTAACACTATCATAACCGTGAATAATCCGGTTTCTGGTATCCACAATTCTTCTTGAATCTGAAATCTGAATATCCGGCTCAAGCTTTAAGATTCTATTTATGGCTTCTCCAATTATTTCCAAATTTCTTTCAGTTGCTTTTTTAGCTTTTAAATCTGTCTCAAATGCCAGAAAATCTCTGGGTTCAGGTAGAAATGTATAAATTTCATGGATTGACCGCGCTATGTCTTCTAACCAGGTATAAATGTCAGGATTCATAAACTACCTGTTTGGTTTTGTTAATTCTGTCAATCAGAAAGGAATTTCTTAGACTTTTCTGCTCCAAAAGATCAATAGGTCTTTTTAGTATATGCTGTAAAGCAAATTTAACCTGAAAATAATTCTCCCCATAGGTAATTGGATCATCCACATCGAAATCAATAACAAAATCAATATCGCTTTCCGGTCTGAATTGATCACTTAGAACAGAACCAAAAACATATAATGATTTTACGTTAAATTGTTCGCACAAATTCAGAATCTCGTTTCTATGTTGATCTAGGACCATATTGCTGTTTTTCCAAAAATACAAAAATCATGGAATTGAAGGGATTTAGGCAGTATATTCACAACCACATCAAAACTGGGCCCGACTTGAAATTCAAGCCGGGCCCAGTTTTGTGGAGACGAACGGAATGAACCGTCGACCTCTTGACTGCCAGGATAGAAACCTATTATTATATTACTTACTATCTGATTGTATATGTTTTACTTATGGATTCTGTAGAACCTCAATTTTTACCATTGTTTGTAATGTAAATACCAGAATGGTAGACACAAGAGTACAAAAGGGCATTCATCCGCACCAGGACGGACAAACACCCTTCACCTATACTCTATGAAAAAAAATACTAGGTCAATATTTTCTAATGTCCAGTTCTTTTAATGATTTTTACTTGAGGGTAACATTCATAATGAGGACTACTATATGGATAAAAGTTGTTTTTTGAAAACCATTTTAATGGACTAATTCAGCCAGCATTTCTTCCAACGCTTTGCTTTTTAGATTTTTGGCAATAATTATCCCTTCCTTGTTTAATAAAACATTAGAAGGAATTGCTGAAATTTGATATAACTCTGCAGTTATATTCTGCCAGCCTTTCAGGTCAGAAACATTAATCCAGGATAATTTATCTTTTTCAATGGCTTCCACCCATTTCTTTTTGTCGGAATCATAGGATACACCTAATATTTCAAATCCTTTTTCTTGGTATTTATTATAAACAGCAAGAACATTCGGATTTTCTTTACGACAAGGTTTACACCATGAAGCCCAAAAATCAATCAACAGATAGCCGTTACCAATTAATGAAGATAGTTCAACCGGATGTCCTTCTGTATCATTCATAGTGAAATCAGGAGCCATTTTACCTACAGCAATAAGTCTTGCACCAGCAGCTTTTTCTTTCATTTCTAAAACCAGGTCATTTTCCATTAAAGAGGTATCTAAAAGTGAAATCCATTCATCAATCTTATCTGCTTTTGCATTATAACTTGCTTGTCTATGTGCAACTAAAATAGCAGCATATGATTTATTGTGGTTGCGAACAAAGTTTTTTGCAACAGCCGCTCTTTCTTTATTTAGTTTTGTAATTTCTCCAGATAATTCATCTAGTCTTTCAGAGTTTTGATCCTCCGCAGCATTCTTATATACTTTTCTTAGCTCCAGGTTTCTTAAATTTAATGGCCTATTTGCTTCATTATAAATATTCATAACTTCTTGCGAGCTCGAACCAGTAATTTTGATTTCTGAAAATGTAGAATCATTCAAATTTCCTCTGATTTTAATTGCAGAATTTTCAATAATTACTGGAAAGAAATGTCTTTTATCATTTTTAAAAGTTATGTAATACTGTATTGGGCTTTCCACTGATCCTTTAAATATAAACTTACCATTTATTATTTCAGTTGAATCTATATTCGTAAACTTAGCTTTTTCCCATTTTGATAAGTAGATAATACCCTCCTGGCCCGGAATATTTCCTCTGATTTTGTATAAAGGTTCATTAGAACATGATACAATCAAGAGAAGTATCAATAATCTCGGAATCATATCTTTCATAATCTCATACTTTCTTTAATTAATATCTTAGTAACCAGGATTTTGTATAACAATGCCATCATTCAATCTAATTGAAGATATAGGTATGGGCATTGTTAAATAATTGATATTGGTTGCTGTAGGTTTGTAATCAGATACTTGTGTTCCAGATTCCAGACCTCCATCTAAGTATGCATATCGTATCATATCAAAATATTCTTCACCATTTTCAGCTGCAAGCTCCATAATCTTTTCTATTCGGATAGCCTCTAATAATTCGCCTTTCGAAATTGTTTCAGGATATAATTCAACTCCTGCCCGTTCTCTAACCATATTAAGTTTTGCTAGTGCATCAGTTAAATCTCCTCCATTTCTTCTGGTTTCAGCCTCAGCATATATTAAATATACTTCTGCCATTCGCTGATGATAGTGTGTCTCTGTATTATCCGTTGGATATTTCCCGGTTACAGGACTTAATTTATTTACTCTGACTCCATCATAAAGGATAGTGTCTCCCTCAATTTCCACATATCCATCTGTCGCCAAAGTAATATAAGTAGGATTTATTGTTGCGTACCATCCATAATAAATATTATAATTATTCACCCGATTTCCATCAGTAAATATTGAAAATAAACATTCTGGTGAATTAAAATTATTAGGACTTGGTTCAAAAATGCTGTTGAAATCCGACACTAATTCATACTCATCACTATTATTGTCAATAATTTCTTTAGCTAAAGATGCTGCATCACTAAAATTTGCCTTATATAATAATACCCTTGATTTTAAACCTTTGGCTGCCGTCTTACTGGCATAGTAATGAGCTTTAAACTCAGGAGCATAAGTAATTGCATAATCTATATCAAGCAATATTTGTTCATAAACTTCATTCACCGTTGATCGTGGCACTCCTTGAGCTTCTCTGTCAGCTATTGTTTTTAAAACAATACCATACTCTGAATTTAAGTCATAGAACTGCCCAAAAAGTCTTAATAAATAAAGATTTACAATTGATCTTAAAAATTTAGCTTCACCAAGAATTTCTGATTTTCTATTATTAGGAAATATACTTTCATCAAGTAAGTCTACTTTTTCAATCAACCAATTTGATCTATAAATGATTGTATAGGCAGATCCATACAAATTTGTTAAGGTCGGTAAGGAAGCATTTGGCGTATTCTCAGTAAACGCTATAGAATTTTCATTGAAATTACGACTAGGTAATCCAGCTGTTAAGCCCAATTGGGAAGCTGTTGAACCAACATAGGGTTGAAATCCTGTCAATTCACTACTAAAATGAAATGAAGAATATAAACCGGTCAATGCTAATTCTGCAGCAGGTGCACTCG
>CAYUGX010000210.1:0-8704 GCA_964444375.1 uncultured Porphyromonadaceae bacterium
TATACATGTGCAACTGTTAAAATTACACTTTTTTACTGAGACCGTAAACCTGTTATTTAACCACCTGTGCCCATTCTTCAGCTTTCTTATCAGGCGAAAAACTAGTCCATGAGATGGGCTCCCCAAAAGTCATTTGAAAGGTCTGTCCCTTATGCTTAAAGAGTTCATTGGGCAAATACAGCATTTCGATGTTGTATTTGATGCCAAGTAATTTCCGAAGATTGGCCAGATTGTAAAAAAAGTTTGATACCCGTCCACTGATATGCACAGGCAGGATGTTGCGCTTGTGTTCAATAGCCTTTTTCACAAAAGTACGTTTCCATTCTACGTCTTCGATCTTGCCCCAACGCCTGCGACTAACCAACCCTGCCGGAAAGAAGATAATCGGATGATCGCCTGCAAAGGTTTCGTGCATTTCTTTCACATAAGTACGGCTGTTGCCTCCATGCTTATTCACACCTAAAAAAATTGGACGTAAGGGTTTGACGTTAAGTAGTATGTCGTTTGACGTGATTTTTACCGCCGGATCAATTCGTTCTGCAATTGTTTTCGTGAGACACAAACCATCAAGGCCACCCAAGGGGTGGTTGGCCACAATGATGAGCCGTGGATCTTTGGGTATGTTTTCTTCACCATGCAAATTCAGGGTGACATCCATGAATTCAATTCCCTGGCTGATAAAATCGATTCCTTCCGTTCCATAATTGTCGATCAGAAAACCATTTAGTTCTTCTTGACGCACAATTCTTTTTAAGTACCTGATAAAGAAGCCTGGAATTCGCTTCAAAAGCTTTTCATCTTTTGCTGCAAATACCTTTTCAACATCAATTAGTTGAGGGCCATCAGTGCTGTTCTGCGCTGTCATGTAAATCGCTGATTATGCTTGAATGACAAAGATACAATTTTTCTTCCGGCGTGCTTTGGTCAAAAAGTTATTAACAGTTTGAGCATTTTAGTGGCAGAATGTGGCTAATTGTGCAAAGAAGTGGCTATTTTTACCTCAAAAGAGGGCGATATATGTCCAGTATTCGAGGAGATCATTATTGTGTTGTTGCTCATAAGGGCAGAATCCTGTTTCCGGCAAAGCTGAAAAAGCAGATGTCGTTGCAAACAGGAGAGGTCGTTATTGGCAAAATGAACATCTTCGAAAAGAGCCTGAAACTGTACCCAGAAAGTGCTTGGGAATTGCTGGTGAAGCAGACCCTCAAAAGACTGAATCCATACAATGCCAAGCACGATCAGTTCCGTCGTAATTTCTTTAGAGGAGTCGTTGAAATAGAGCTTGATGGTACAGGGAGAATCGTGATACCAAGAAGATTCTTGGATGAGCTGGGAGTCGAAGCTGGTAAAAAGCAAGAAGTCGTATTGTCGGGACAGGGTGATTATGTCGAATGCATGGCAGCGGCCCGATATGACAGTACAGAGCCTTCAGTGCAAGAACAGCAATCACTCTCAGAAGAAGTTATGGATGGATTTGAATGGGGTGATGAAGATTAATGGAGCAGCTCAAGTACCACATACCTGTTTTGCTCTCAGAAAGCATGGCAGGATTGGCTGTAAACCCGAATGGGACCTACGTCGATCTTACCTTTGGAGGGGGAGGCCATTCAAGAAGGATTCTCGAACTACTGGATGAAGGTAGGCTAATTGGCTTTGATCAGGATCCTGAAGCCGCCAAAAACCAACTTGACGATCCCCGTTTTCACTTAGTACCACACAATTTTCAATACCTGTCAAATTTTTTACGATACCTCGAGATTGAGGCCGTTGATGGAATATTGGCCGATTTAGGAGTTTCTTCACATCACCTTGATGCTCCCGAACGTGGTTTTAGCTTCAGATTCGACGCCAAATTGGATATGCGAATGAATCCAGGTTCCCAGCTCTCTGCATATGATGTCATCAACCACTATTCACTGGATGACTTGACTCGTGTGTTAAAAACCTTCGGTGAAATAGACCGGGCCTATCCGGTGGCTAAACAGATTGTGCATCAGCGTGAGCAAAAGCCAATTGAAACGACAACTCAGTTGGTGGAATGTGTGAAGGCACAATTGAAACGTGGAAAAGAGAATAAAGAGTTGGCCAGGATATTTCAGGCCATCCGAATTGAGGTTAACCGCGAAATGGCAGGTCTTGAGCGCATGCTGAATCAGGTATTGGAATACTTGAAGCCTGGTGGCCGCCTGGTCGTGATAGCCTACCATTCATTAGAAGATCGCATGGTGAAGAATTTCATGAGGTCGGGAAATACAAAAGGTGAAGTGCTGAAAGATTTCTATGGAGCACCCCTGACCCCATTCAAGCTCATTAATCGAAAAGTCATACTGCCTTCTGAGGAAGAACTGGAGAGGAATCCCAGGGGCAGGAGCGCCAAATTGAGAATCGCAGAACGAATCGGATGAAGAAAAAACGAAATAAGAATCCACAACCTGAGTTTATTTCGGCCCGGCAAGAGCTGAGAGAAAACAAACGAATTACGGCCAAGGAGTTACTTGGTGGTGGTGTTTTTTCTCGAGAAGCGGTGTTAAAACAAATTCCCTATGTGCTCTTCCTGTTCGCTTTGATCTTGTTCTATATCGCTAATCAATACAGGGGTGATAAAGTGATGAAGCAAGTGGTTAGCCTCGAAGACCGAGTTAAAGAACTCAGAACTGAATCAGTGTCTGTAGCTTTTGAATTGATGGAGAAAAGCAAGCAAACCCAGGTCATCAAGCTCATAAAGAAGCAGGGACTGACACTCGAAGAAGCCAAAACACCGCCCTATAAAATTATTCTAAAAGACTAAGATCAGTGGAGATCAAAAAGACCATATTAAACCGCGTTGGATGGATTTATTTCCTGGCTTTGCTTGGTGGTCTCGCCATCCTCGGAAAGGTCTTGTATCTGCAATTGGCTGAAGGCGAGAAATGGCGAGCCGAAGCCGAGAAAGTCAGTCAACAAAAACGAGTTATACCTGCAAATCGTGGTGATATTCTGGCTGAAGATGGTCGACCACTGGCCAGTTCTGTTCCCACCTTTACCGTTGCTATTGATCCCAACAGTACCGGGATGTCCGACTCAGTCTATCAGGCAGACTTATCCGAACTGGCTCGTGGATTATCCTTGCTTTTTAATGACCGATCAGCAAGTGCTTATCAAAGTTTGATTCAACAGGCCAGACAGCGTGATTTACGTTACCAGGTGCTGCAAAACAAGGTGAGCTACCAGGATATTCAGTCAGTCAGACAGTTGCCACTATTTCGTCACGGAAAGTATAAAGGCGGGCTGATTCTCGTTCAAACGAACAACCGGGCAAAACCCTATCGATTACTGGCAAGCCGCACCATCGGATACCTCAACCAGGGAGAAGAAGGAAATACAGTTGGAATTGAGGGTGCATTTGATTCCTATTTGCGAGGACGAGATGGCCTCAGGCATGAGCACCGCCTGGGGGGAGGTACCTGGCTGCCGGTAAGTACGCAAAATGAGATTGATCCCCAGGATGGTCTGGATGTCATAACCACCATCAATATCGACTTTCAGGATGTGGCTGAGCAAGCCTTGTACGACCTCCTGCAGATACACAATGCCCACCATGGCTGTGTTATCCTGATGGAGGTCAAGACAGGAGAGATTAAAGCACTGGCCAATCTGGGTCAGGCCGATGATGGCGATTATTATGAATTAAAAAATTATGCCATCTGGGAAAGAACTGAACCGGGTTCCACTTTTAAATTGCCTGCTTTGATGGCTGCTCTTGAAGATGGTGTGGTGTCACTCGAAGATACCATCAATACTTTCAAAGGGAAGTTTACATTTTACGACCAGGAAGTGATTGATTCACACCTCGGTGGATTCGGCACCCTCACAGTGGCTGAAGTCTTTGAGAAATCGTCGAATATTGGAATGGCCCGCCTGATCCATCGGCACTATCAAAACAGACCCGAACGTTTTGTTGACCGCCTCTATGCCATGGGATTGAAAAATCCAATGGGGATCGAAATAGCTGGAGAGCAGAACCCATACATTAAAAATACAAATCAGGGATGGACCAAGGTGACCCTGCCTTTTATGGCCCATGGGTATGAGTTGCTCATGACTCCTTTGCAGGTACTTGGTTTTTACAACGCCGTGGCAAATGATGGAAAATATGTACGGCCCCGTTTGGTAAAAGCCTTGAAAGATCATTCCCAAATCGTCAAGCAGTATAAAACAGAGGTGATAAAGCATTCGATTTGTTCGAATGAAACCCTTGAAAAGGCTCGCATGCTTCTCGAGGGTGTAGTCGAAAGAGGTACCGCAACCAACCTGATCAGCGACCAGTACCGTTTTGCCGGCAAGACTGGAACTGCTGTAATAGCACAAGGTGACCAGGGATACCTGGCTCAGAATGGCCAAAAAGAGTACCGGGCTTCCTTTGTTGGCTATTTCCCGGCAGAAAATCCCACGTATAGTTGCATGGTGGTGATCACCAGGCCAAACATGGGAGTTTATTACGGTAATCGCGTGGCAGGTGCGGTTTTCAGAGAAATAGCAGATAAAGTGTACGCCACAAATCTACCACTACAAAAAGGCCTTGAAAAACCCCGAAATTATCAATTCGAGCGTATACCACCGATGAAATCAGGTTATTGGACTTCGGTCAATACCCTGATCAATGAGTTTGATCTACCTATAGCCGTTAACGAGGGGCCCCAGCGTTTTGCACGGGTCTTAAGCAATCAGGATGGCCTCCTAATCGAAGACCTTCCCGTGGTGAAAGGTGTAGTACCGGATGTGACCGGTATGGGACTGACTGATGCCCTGCCAGTCTTAGAAAATGCCGGTTTTAAAATCCGGATTACTGGTCTCGGCAAGATCAAGTCACAATCGGTTGACCCGGGAACTGAAATGCCTCTGGGAACGATAATTCATTTAAACCTGGATCTCACATGAAACAGCTGAACGACCTCATACATCGAATTCAGCCCACTCAGGTGAGTGGAGATTCAGCGATTCCAATCACCGGACTGGCTCTTGATTCACGTAAAGTGCGTGATGGATTTTTGTTTTGTGCCGTACAGGGTACGCAATTAGACGGACACACCTTTATTCATTCCGCTATTAAACAGGGTGCTTCAGCTGTATTATGTGAGTACCTGCCGGATGATCAACCAGCCGGTATTTGCTTTATTCAGTCGTCAGATATTTTGAACGATCTCGGAGAAATAGTGGCCGAGTTCTATGACCATCCCAGTCAAAAAATAAAACTAATCGGAATAACAGGAACCAATGGTAAAACCTCTATTGCTACCTGGCTGTACCAATTGCTCAGCGACCTGGGTTATCCCACCGGCTTATTGTCAACGATTCGAATACTGATTAACCAACACGAATATCCGGCCACCCACACCACACCAGATAGTATTTCACTCAATCAATATCTGGCCAATATGGTTGAAGCAGGCTGTGAATTTGCCGTAATGGAGGTCAGTTCCCATGCCCTTGAACAAAAAAGAACAGCAGGACTGCATTTCACAGGAACGCTATTTACCAACTTAAGCCGTGATCATTTGGATTATCATTCAGATTTCAAGTCCTACCTCGAGGCCAAAAAGAAACTGTTTGATACTCTATCAAATGAAGCTTTTGCCCTCATCAATTCAGATGATAAACATGCACGAATTATGGTGCAGAATACGCAGGCCGTCATCAAATCCTTTGCCACACAAAAAGCGGCTGATTTTACTGGCCGAATAGTTGAGCAGCATCCACAGGGGATGTTGCTCCAAATCGACGACCTCGAGCTGTGGGTTCGGGTAATGGGTCAATACAGCGCAAGTAATCTACTGGCTGTCTACAGTCTGGCAAGTATGCTGGGCCTCAACAAAGAGGAGATCGGTCAAGCCATTAGTGCCCTCAAACCCGTTGAAGGACGGCTTGAAATAGTTGATCTCGGCGGTGAAATTACAGCAGTCGTCGATTATGCCCACACCCCTGATGCCCTTAAAAATGTGCTAAAAGCACTGAACGATACTAAGAGTGAGCAGGCACGGGTGATTACGGTTGTCGGAGCTGGCGGAGACCGAGATCCTGGTAAGCGACCCAAAATGGCTCTTGCGGCTGTTGCAGGAAGCAGTCAGGTAATATTGACGTCAGACAATCCCAGAACTGAAGATCCCGAGACTATTCTCGACGACATGATGGCGGGTCTGGATGTAATTCAGCAAAACAATACCCTTCGAATAAGCAATCGCCGCGAAGCGATCAAAACTGCGGTAGCGCTGGCTAAGCCCCACGATATCATTCTTGTAGCTGGGAAAGGTCATGAAAATTACCAGGATATAATGGGTGTGAAACACCCCTTTGACGATGTAGATGAACTTATGAAACTCAAGATCAATTAAGGTATGTTGTATTATTTTTTCGAATGGCTAGATAAATTGGATGTCCCCGGAGCCGGGATGTTTGACTATATCTCTTTCCGCGCTGCTATTTCAGTTATCACAGCCCTCTTCTTATCTACCTTGATTGGCAAACGTATTATCAACTACTTGCAGCGAAAGCAAGTAGGAGAAACGGTAAGAGATCTCGGGTTGCATGGTCAGATGGATAAAAGTGGCACACCCACTATGGGTGGACTCATTATACTGGCTTCCATTCTGATACCTACCATTTTACTGGCCAAACTGGATAATATCTATGTGATTGTCTTATTGATCACCACAATCTGGCTGGGCCTCATTGGATTCGTGGATGACTACATTAAAGTATTCAGAAAGAATAAGCAGGGATTAGCCGGAAGATTTAAAATCATCGGTCAGGTCATTCTCGGACTGGCAGTTGGGTTAATCATGTTTTTTCATCCCGATGTGGTGATTGGTGAAAAGGTGCCAACTGCCGGTGGTCCTGCCGTTATTACCGAATTGCAAGAATCAGCTTTTAGCGGAGAAGAGGTTTTGCACTACGTCGACGAAAAGACATCGACAACCACAATTCCTTTCGTTAAGAATAATGAATTTAATTATGAATGGCTGATCTCCTGGATGGGACCTGATGCCAAAAGATGGACCTGGCTAGTTTTCACCGTCCTCGTTATTTTGATTATAACATCTGTCAGTAACGGGGCCAATATTACCGATGGTTTAGATGGCCTGGCCACCGGCACTTCAGCGATTATGGGTGCTACACTAGGTGTGTTGGCTTACGTCTCGGGAAATTACAACATTGCTGAGTACCTCAATATCATGTACATCCCATATACCGGTGAATTGGCTGTTTTTGTTGCGGCATTCATCGGAGCCACAGTCGGATTTTTGTGGTACAATTCATACCCGGCTCAAGTCTTTATGGGCGATACCGGTTCATTGGCTCTTGGTGGCATCATCGCTGTCTTCGCAGTGATGATTAGAAAAGAATTACTGATCCCCATCCTGTGCGGTATCTTCCTGGTTGAAAACCTCTCCGTGATGATCCAGGTGTCGTGGTTTAAATATACCCGGCGAAAAAGTGGTGCGGGCCGACGAGTTTTCTTAATGGCACCCCTTCATCACCATTATCAGAAAAAAGGATATCCCGAACCCAAAATTGTCACACGATTTTGGATCGTCGGAATCATCCTCGCAGTACTCACATTAGTAACCCTGAAAATCCGATAGGTCTTGACTAATAAACTCGGCATATTAGGTGCAGGAGAAAGTGGTTTAGGAGCTGCCCACCTCGGACAGGTTCAGGGATTCAATGTGCTGGTTTCTGATGCGGGTTCAATCCAGGCACCGGTGAAGGAAGAACTCAATAACCTGGGTGTGAGATGGGAAGAGGGTCAGCACAGCGTGAATCAACTGACCGATTGTGACCTGATAGTAAAAAGCCCGGGTATTCCTGATCATATCCAATTGATCCAGACACTGAAAGAGGCTCAGGTTCCAATTGTGTCTGAAATCGAATTTGCGAGCCGGTTTTGTCAAGCTAAAAAGGTGTGCATTACCGGTAGCAATGGCAAAACCACTACCACCTTACTCACCCATCACATATTGAAAAATGCGGGTCTGTCAGTTGGTTTGGCCGGAAATATCGGAGATAGTTTTGCCAGACAGGTTGCCTATAAAAACCACGATTATTATGTCATCGAGCTGAGTAGTTTCCAACTAGACGGGATGTTTGATTTCAGGGCCGAAATCGCCATTCTGATGAATATTACGCCTGACCACCTCGATCGATACCATAACAATTTCGACCTCTATAAGCAAGCTAAGTTCAGGATATTGCAAAACCTGAAAGCTCAGGATCACTTCATCTATAATGCAGATGATGAGGTGATTACCCGTGAGCTGGAGTCGTTGTCTATCCGACCTAATACCTATCCTTTTGGATTTTCAGGACCCTATGAACAGGGTGCCTGGATTGCCGAGGACCAAATGAAAATAATCATTCAACATAAAGAATTAAGTATGTCAGTATTCGATCTATCCCTACAGGGAAAACACAATGCCCAGAATTCTATGGCTGCCGGCATTGCATCGCGTGTTCTCGACATTAGAAAAGAGACCATCCGGGAATCTTTATCAGATTTTCAGGGTGTCGAGCACCGACTCGAGCCAGTGATCAAAGTGCATGGGATTGAATTTATCAATGATTCAAAAGCGACGAATGTAAATTCATCGTGGTATGCGCTTGAGACCATGAAAGACCAGGTGGTTTGGATCGCCGGAGGTGTGGATAAGGGCAATGATTACAGTATGCT
>CAYUGX010000211.1:0-8651 GCA_964444375.1 uncultured Porphyromonadaceae bacterium
GCCATACGCCAAATTGGAAGGAATGATTAGCTGAGCCTTTCCCCCTTCTTTCATGTACTTAATCCCCTCATCCCAGCCACGAATCACCTGTCCAATACCCAGCGTGAAGGTGAAAGTTCCTGAGTCAAATTCAGAACCATCCAGGAAAGTGCCACGGTACCTGACAGACACCTCATCACCACCATTAGCCTGAGGGCCTGTTCCCGCTAACGTTTCGATGTAATACATTCCGCTGTAAGTGGGTTCGGCTGTTATGTTATTTGCTTCAAGGTATTCAGCGATCTCTTCAAGCTCATTCTCCCATTTGGCATTTTTGTTGCATTGGGTAAAACCGATGGCTATCAGAACCAGAGCAAATGACAATACGTACTTTCTCATTTATTTTATATTAATCAGTTCAACATCGAAAACCAAAGTCGAGTAAGGTAAAATAGCGTTACCATAGCCCTGATCACCATAAGCCAGCTTCGATGGAATAATTAACCTGGCCTTGCTACCTTGGGTCAAGTGTAAAAAACCTTCGTCCCAGCCCTTGATCACTTCACCTCTGCCCAAAATGAATGATAACGGACGGGGCTTGGTGAGAGAGGTATCAAATATCTTCCCATCAATTGTTTTACCGGTATAATGTACGGTCACTGTTTGCCCGGCCATGGGTTTTAATCCCCCACCCTCTTCAAGGATCACAATTCGAAGACCTGATTCTAATGGCTCAACACGTATATTGGTGCGTTCTAAATAGTCTTCAAGCAATTGCATTTCTTGCTTTTCATCGGTATGGTAAATTCCCTGACGCTCTGTTTCCAGCGATTTAGCTGATAAAATGTTTTTCAGTCTCAAGTGAATATACAGGGGATCTCCCTGCTGTAATTCTTGAGGTAGCTCTCGCTTTCGTGTCTTTTCATAGAAATCGAGAGCATCTAATCGAAAACAGACACTATCTCCCACTTGCAGCATTTGCAACCCGGTGTGTATATCACCCTGATAGGCTGGTCTGGATACCTGCATCCTGTAAAAATCTGATTCATCCAGCAAGGTATTTTGCTCATCAAAATATTTTATTGACAATACGACAATATCCCCTACACCTGGTGAATCGCCTGAGGGATTACTTGCAATGAATTTATACTCCAGTCCACTAGAATGACTTGAAAAACCATTATCCCTGTTGCTACAGGACAGTAAACTTACCAAGGCCATAAAGGCAACTATTCGAAACATGCTCATGACAAAAATTTTAGCAAAAATACATGAAAAAATGATTCGCTTACTGAATCTTAACCAGCTTTAATTGGTAAATCAAAATAGTTCTTGGTGGGACTTTATCTCCATCGCCGGCTAGGCCAAAGGCCAAATGGGGAGGCAAGACCATTCGTACACTGTCACCTTCATTAATAAGTGTTGAAATCGTATGCCATCCAGATTCAACCTGAGATTGGTCAACTATAAAGGTTTTCAACCCCATAGAATCAGACGAATACACCTTTCGTCCATCGAGGAAACTAATCGAATAGTTATACGAAACAGTATCGCCTGATTGTGGCCTCTTGCTCTCACCCTTATCGATAACCTGGTACCATAAACCATCATCGGTTTGGGTCAGATTCCAATTCTGACGTTCACCAAAGGCACGAATTCGTTCGGCATCTTCTTTAACCAGATATTGATTTATCTGGATCAATGTTTCGGGATCTGGAGACCTAACTACTTGATTTTCTTGCCTGTTCCTACATGAAATCAGCAGAAAAATCAATAAGGTAAATAATAAGATCCTCATGTTAGGATTCATTGACTAATGATGTACTCAAAACGATTAATGGCTTCTTCCATGGTTCCACTAAACTTGCCACCTGCAGCGTTTCTGTGACCCCCTCCATTGAAGTATTCCTTTGCCAGTTCATTAACAGCTACATCCCCTTTTGAACGCAAAGACAATTTAATATGATCTGCTTGTTCGGTAAAAAAGGCCACAATACTTATCCCTTTGATAGAGAGCGGGTAGTTCACAAAACCCTCTGTATCACCCTTCTTATAATTGTATGCATTCATATCGTCACGTGAAAGATAAATACTGGCGGCACCGAAATTGGGGTACAACTTCATCCGGGAGGTTAAACTGAAACCAAGTAGCCTCATTCGGTCTAAACTAAATTGATTATATACCTCCTCGAAGATCCGATCTTTTTCTGCTCCCATTCTCATCAATTTCATGGTCACATCAAATAGCTCAGGATAAGAGCTGCTCACTTTGAAACCAAGCGTATCAGTAATAATACCAGCCAGCAGACAGGTGGCTCCGCCTTGATCAAGAAGATCTACTATTTCAAAGTGTTCAAGAAATCCAAATACAATTTCTGCAGCACTACCTTTCTTAGTGGAAATCAAATTATAGTCAGCAAAGGGTTCTTTTGAGGGATGATGATCCAGAATAATTCCGGCGGCTTGATTATTCTGACACAATTCTTCAGCAGGTCCAAGTCGATTCGACTCACTGAAATCCAAGTAAAAAATTAGCTCAGCCTCATAGGTAAATTGGCGGACCTGATTGGCCGCTTCCTCAAAACTTACAACCTGATCATACGCGGGCAGCCAATGCAAGAATTCAGGTGCATGATCGGGCAAAATCACTTGCACCTGTTTTCCTTTGCCTTGCAAGGCCTGCCAAAGACCCAGAGATGAACCCACCGCGTCCCCATCTGGATTGTGGTGGGTCAGAATAACAATCCGATCGGCCTTTTCAATAAGCTGCCGGATGCTAGCTGAGGTGTTTTCATCGAGTTCTGAAAAACATTTTATAATTTCGGTTGTAAACATAGATTCAAAGATAGAAATCCTAAATAAATCAAAATGAGCAAAACTGGAAACATCACTTTTACCATTATTAAACCTGGAGCAGTTGCCAATGAGCACATTGGTGACATTTTACAGAAGATTATCGATGCAGGTTTTTGGATTGCCGCAATGAAATACCTAAAGCTAAGCGTAAAACAAGCTGAGGAGTTTTACTCAATACATGACGGCAAACCCTTTTATGATGATCTGGTTCGGTTCATGACTTCAGGGCCCATCGTCGTGGCTATCCTCGAAAAAGAGAATGCTGTTGAAGACTACCGTAAACTGATTGGAGCAACTGATCCATCCAAGGCACAACCCGGTACCATAAGGCAACTATTTGCTGAATCAATCCAAAGAAACGCCGTACACGGTTCTGATAGCGACCAAAATGCACGGGTTGAAGCTGAATTCTTCTTTGCACGAAGTGAACGATTCAATCGAATGGGTGACTTTTTGTCATTAGTCCCATGAAGTTAATCAATATGGTTCAGATCAAAACCTATCTAATCACGATTTCATCAATGAGGGCATCTTCAAACGGGGCATTTAATTGCTCCAACAAGCCCTCTTTGATCATGCTAAGCTCGTTACGTATTACAGCCGACTGGATATAAACGTACAAAACACGGTTACGGATATAAATATTCTTTGTTGAATTTGCCACCATTTTCCCAGTGATGGTTGACCATTGTCGCATCAATTCCTGCTCTTTCAAACCTTTATCCAGCTTGTTCTCTTTGAGAACATCCTGAATCACCTCTTTCAGGCTTCTGATATTAGTTCTTCTCAGCACCATTATCTATCTGCCTTAGCTTATCATCTTCAACCCTGAAAACTTGGTGTTCGACAGGTATTTGAGCAAGAATTTCAGACAAATGTCTTTCATTGGTATCTGTAATAAAGATCTGCCCAAAATGGTCTTCACTAACCAGTTTGATTATCTGTCTAACTCGCTTGTCATCAAGCTTATCAAAAACATCATCGAGTAGTATCAAAGGTTTAATTTCGCTCAGGTTCTTAAGAAAATCATACTGCGCTAGCTTCAGAGCCAATAAATATGTTTTCTGCTGTCCCTGTGAACCTTGTCTCTTTATTGGAAACCCAGACAAAAAGAGTTTAAGATCGTCTCGATGAATACCCACGGATGTATATTGTAGTAGGCGGTCTTTTTCACGAGAAGCGGTTAGTAAGTCCATCCAGTTGCCGTCCTGACCTTGTGATTGATACTTTAATTCAACGATCTCACGTCCCTGAGCAATGAAATCATAATAGTATTGAAATATAGGGAGCAATTGATTGATAAAAGATTGTCTCTTCTGATAAATAGACGTTGAAAGCTGAGATAACTGTTCATCCCAGACGCTCAAGGAATCTTCATCGAAATAGCGGTTTTTGGCAAACTCTTTCAGCAATTTATTGCGTTGAAACAGCGCTTTATTGTATTTAATTAGCTGATCGAGATAGGCTTTATCAAACTGTGCAATAACCCCATTAATGTATTTTCTTCTTTCTTCACTGCCATCCACAATTAGGGCTGAATCAGCTGGTGAAACCATCACCAGGGGTATCAAACCAATGTGCTCAGCCAGCCTGTTATACTCTTTATCGTTTTTCTTAAATTGCTTTTTGTGATTTCGCTTCAATCCACAATACACACGATTTTCACTATCTTGGTGAAGGAACTCCCCCTGAATGACAAAAAAGTCTTCATCGTGCTTAATGTTTTGACTATCGATGGGATTAAAGTACGATTTGCAGAAAGCCAAATAATAGATTGAATCAAATAAATTGGTTTTACCCACTCCATTATGTCCAACAAAGCAATTGATGCCTTTACTTAGTGAGATATCCAACTCACTGTAGTTCTTAAAATTGACTAGATTTAATCGCTTCAACTGCATACAGGTATGCTAATTCATTTCTTTCACCACAAGTATATGTAATTCATTGGTTTTGCCTCACTTTGCTGGCAGCTTTTTTTCATTCAAATATTTCATTATACGAACGAAAAGTTCTACATTTGCGTGTTTTTTAAACAAGACTAAAAGGAAAGACATGGTAAGCAAGAATAAAGGGCAGGGAAATCAGAATCTAGAGGTTGTTGAAAATGCGTTAAGTCGCACTGAACAATTTATCGAAGATAACTCTAAATTATTGACATATATCGCAATTGGAATTGTAGTTATTTTTGGTGGATTTATCGGGGTGAAAAAACTGGTTATTGCCCCCGTGGAACGTGAAGCAGCCTCACAGATGTTTATGGCTGAGCAGTACTTCGAAAAAGATTCATTTAACCTAGCATTAAATGGAGATGGCAACTACCTGGGTTTTATCGACATCATCGATGAATACAAAATCACTAAATCGGCCAATATGGCTAAGTATTATACGGGTATCTCCTATTTACATTTAGGACAATACGCTGAAGCCATCGAGTATTTAAAGAAGTTTAATTCTAGTGATGAAATGATAGCGCCTATTGCTATTGGGGCCATTGGCGATGCTTATGCTGAACTTGAGAATGCTTCTGAAGCGATTAATCATTATGTCAAAGCTGCCCAAATGCGTTAAAACGAATTTACCAGTCCAATATATTTGATGAAAGCAGGTGAAACACTTGAAGAAACTGGTGATTTGGTTAAAGCTTTAGAATTTTATGAAACGATAAAGGATGAATATCCTGATTCTAATGAAGCTAGGCAAATTGACAAGTATATCCAACGGGTCAGTGCACAATTGTAAAATTATTATATAGCTTGTAAGCCGGTCTACTGAACCGGCTTTTTTTATACCATGACCGAAAAAAAAACCAACTTATCTGAATATCAGCCAGATGATGTTCCAAATGCAGCCGGAAAACGCTTTGGAATTATTACCGCCGAATGGAATCCTGAGATTACCCAGGCTTTAGAACGTGGGGCCAAAGAAACGCTGATTCTTCATGGCGTAAAGGAAGATGATCTGATGATTAAATCAGTTCCTGGTAGTTTTGAACTTCCAAGCGGTGCGCAGTATCTGCTTGAAAACAAAGATGTAGATGCAGTCATAGTGCTCGGCTGTGTAATTCAGGGTGAAACCCGGCATTTTGATTTCATTTGCCAGGGAGTAACACAGGGCGTTGTTGACCTGGCTCTGCAGTACAAAAAGCCTGTCATATTCGGTGTATTAACCACCAATGATCAACAACAAGCAATTGATCGAGCAGGTGGAAAACATGGCAACAAAGGAGTAGAAGCGGCGATCACTGCCATCAAAATGGTGGCAGCATTTGATTAATTATCTTTTCTTCGCCTGCTGTTGCCTTTCCCGGGCCATCTTTTCAAGACGAGACTGGAAATTGCTTCTTTTCTTAGCTGGCTTCTTCTGGTTTTGATTCAAGCGCTTCAAAATCTTTTCTTCATTAATACTTCGCTTGATGACCCACATCTGGATGAAAGTAATGACATTCGAAACAAAATAGTAGAAGCTCAAGCCCGATGCGTAATTATTAAAGAAGAGCAACATCATAATTGGCATCATGTAGGTCATCATCTTCATGCCTGGCATGCCCTGTCCGGTATCGGTCTGCGACATGTTGATCTTGGTAGTAACAGCCATTGATATAGCCATCAGCAGGGTAAAGAGGCTGATGTGATCACCATACATCGGAATTTCAAAAGGTAAATTCAGGATTGAATCGTATGAAGACAAATCCTTAGCCCAAAGAAACGATTGTTGTCGTAACTCAATTGAGGCCGGGAAGAACCTAAAAAGTGCTAACCAGATAGGCATCTGCAAAAGCATGGGTAAACATCCACCCATAGGGCTGACTCCTGCTTTTCGATACAAGGCCATAGTAGCTTGTTGCTTCTCCATGGCTTTATCCTTGCCGTATTTCTTCCCCAATTCATCGACCTGAGGTTTCAAGACTCGCATTTTTGCTCCTGATACATATGATCGGTAACTCAAGGGCAAGAGAACAGTTTTAAACAAGATGGTCAGAATGATAATGATAATCCCGTAACTGCCAATGGCACCTTCAAGATAGTGGAAGATATTGACCACAAACCACTTGTTTATCCAGGATATAAATGGCCATCCCAGATCCACTAGATTTTCCATCTCATGTCCGATCTCTTTAAGGGTCTTAAAGTGATTGGGCACAAAATAAAACGACATAGGAATACTCTCCTGGGGTTTGCCCTGAACAGGAATGCTTATCGCCGCCGAACAGTTTTTCAAATAACCTGATTCTTCAGGCATTTCACCGGTCCATACTTTGGCCGAAGTAAAGGCCTCCTCGGCCCGCAAAACGGATGAAAAGAACTGTTGCTTAAATCCAATCCATTCAACACGGGTTGACAAATCAGTACTTCCTTCTTTCCTTGGCTGCAGATGTCCGACCTCATCTTCATAATACTTATAGTATATTGATGAATACTGGCTCTCAAATTTTGCGCCTTTTTCAAGCTGTCTCAGCGGGTAAGACCAGTCAAGATCAATGAAAGGTGTATTTCGGCCAAAAACCTGAGACATACCATCCATTCGAATTTCAAAGCCAAGCTTATAACTATCTGGTTCAAGTGTGTAAACAAATTCGATGAATTGTCCTTCGTTCGAATTCAAACGCATGGCCAGAGTTTGGGCTCCGCCACTTGCATTCAAAGTCTCACGACTGGTTTGTGGTTCGAAGTATAATTGTTCTGTGGCAATCGGACGATTCTGGGCAAAGAAATTTATATTAAATTGATGATCTTCACCTTCAAACAAGATTAAAGGTTTTTTATCCCAGGTCAAATAGTCTTTGAGTTCAGCAGAGTAGATTTTGCCTCCTTTAGATGATATCAGAAGTTTCAACTGATCGTTCTCCAGTGTGATCAACTTTTCCACACCAGATGCAGCGTTGCCAAAAACCCCGAGATCCTTGTTTTGATCACCAGAAGCTACCTGAGGAGCCACTGTATTCTGCTCCTTTGTCAGTTCGATACTGTCCAGGCGTCGCTGCTCTTCAGCAGCTTGCATGGTCTGCTCATACTGCACTTGACGAATGGAGTCATTAACTCTTTTCTGTTCGGCCAATTCCTCCTGTGAAGGTCTCGTCCATATGCTATACGCAATCAGCATTGCTCCAATCAGCAACAGCCCTATCAGTGATTTTCTATCCATTTTTTAGCTGTATTTCTCCTCACAATTCATTTTGGAGGGACAAAAATAACATTTATTCCAAGGCGGCTTTGACAAAATGGACAAATAATGGATGCGGTTTCATTACGGTACTTCTGTACTCTGGATGAAACTGGACACCAATAAACCATTTATGATCGGGAATAACCACCGCTTCTACTAGATTACTTTCAGGATTCACTCCAACAGGAATCATACCACAAGTCTCATAGTCTGACAAATATTCATTGTTAAACTCGTAACGGTGACGGTGCCTTTCCATAACCGAATCTACCTGGTATACTTCTCTCATTAAACTATCCTCTCGGATGTCACATTTATACGCACCCAAACGCATGGTACCACCTTTTTCAGTAATGTCTTTCTGATGTTCCATCAAGTCGATCACCGGATAAGGAGTTTTAGAATCCATCTCTGTACTATTGGCTCTCTTATATTCTAAGACATTACGAGCAAACTCGATAACTGCACATTGCATTCCCAGGCAAATCCCCAGGAAAGGTATATTATTCTCTCTGGCAAAACGTGCGGCGTTGATTTTACCCTCGATTCCACGGTGTCCAAATCCTGGTGCCACCAGTAATCCTTGTAACCCAGCGAGCTGCTCCTCCCATCCAGGTTCTTCAAGAGCCTCAGAATGAACAAAGGTTAAT
>CAYUGX010000212.1:0-2775 GCA_964444375.1 uncultured Porphyromonadaceae bacterium
TTAGGTAAGGATTTTATGGAAGCTCCTACCTTTTATGAAGATGAACTGGGGATTATTTCACAACAAATTATCAATTCATATCATGAGCTAAAACGGGCCAGGAATGAAATCGCGGTGGAGAAAAGAAAGCTGCACAGTCATTTGAATTCATTGAATGAAGGCATTGCATTCTTTACGCCTGATAAGGTAAAAATCCTGACCAACAACCGCTTTATCCAATACTTGAATTTGATTGCTGATGAATCGACTATATCAGCGGATAAAATATTCAACGTCAAAGAATTGGTCCCCATTGTCAAGTTCATCGATAAAAAGCTTAAAAAACGGGAAGCCCTGGATCCAGACAATTTACCCCAAATGGAAATCAATATAATAGTTGATGAGCGTTACTACAATATTCAATGCATCTTCTTTCAGGATTTTAGTTTTGAAATTCAAATCAAGGACACGTCAAAACTGGCCAAAAGAAGCCTCTTAAAACAGCAACTTACATCCAATATTGCTCATGAGCTGAAGACCCCAATAACCGGAGTTCTGGGTTATTTGGAAACCCTGAATTCACATGATGTTGAACACGAACAACAAAAAGTATTTATTGAACGGGCTTTAGGGCAGGCATATCGATTATCTGAATTGATTGAAGACGTTTCAACACTCAATAAGATTGAGGAGACAAAAGAACACTTCACCTTCGAAACCCTTAATCTCACACAGGTTCTCGGTGGGGTTAGAGAAGACATGAAAATGAGACTTGAAGAAAACAACTCTTCAGTCCAATGTGACGTACCAGATGAAGTGTTAGTCAATGGTAACAAATCTCTTCTTGCTTCGATATTCTATAACCTTTTCGACAATGCAGTAAAATATGGAGGCAAAGACAATGTGATCCGATTCGCCAAATATCTGGAAGATGATGATTTCTATTACTTTAGCTTTGCCAATACGGGAAATCCGATAGAAGACAAACATTTATCACGCATCTTCGAACGTTTCTACCGGGTCGATGCCAACCGATCACGACAAACAGGAGGTACCGGTTTGGGCCTTGCCATTGTAAAGAACGCCATACAACTGCACGGAGGAGAAATCTCTGCGAGGAACCTGAAAGAAGGCGGGGTTGAGTTTTTATTTACCCTGGGCAAGTAAAGGTAGGTCGTGGTCCTTATGGGTAGCACCGAATAATCTAAATTATAATACCTTTTCAAGCATTGCCTTTAGTGCGGCAGGCCGGGTTGGCTTACCAATTACTGTTTGAGTGCTATCGAGAAGCACAAACACCGGTGTTGCCCGTATACCGTAATCATGCGCAATGCTGCAATCCCAGCCTTTCAGTTCAGAATAGTTAATCCAGGGATATTGCCCATCACGGAGGGCCTGGTCGTATTCTTTTCGGTCTTTATCGAGTGATATAGCCACAATTTCTAGTCCCTTAGGATGATAGGCTTTGTACAGGGGTTTCAGTTGTGGAATTAATTCGGCACAGTGAGGACACCAACTTGCCCAAAAAACCACTAAAACATATTTGGCCGGTAGTTCTGAAAGAATCATTGGCCCTGTTGTTTGCGGGATAATGATTTCAGGAACTTTTATTCCAACCGCGGTCTTCTTTATCGAGGCAAGAATTTCAGCCAGCTCCTGGTTCCGCTCTTCATCCACACAGGAAGCATCCATTAAATAGGTTTCTGTAAAATAGGCAAACAGCGATTCATACTCAGATTGTTCAAACATACTGGTCAGCTCATTCAGCACGAATTCATACACCTGATCATTCACTGCGGCAAATGACATGACTCGATCGACTCCACTCATTAGCTCTTCTTCAATTTCAGCAGGAGGAAAAGCCTGCTGAATGATGCCAAAATACCGCTGTACTTTTGATAGAAGTGGTGGGCTATAGATCATATCAGAATCTTCAAAATCGCTAATTTTGAAGTAGTTATCGAGCACATGGCGAAGTTCCTCTTCAAGACTCAATCCCACCGGTACTTTTGGGTTTTCTTCAATTCTTAAAAAACGAGCAATATAACTGTCTGGATGATCAGCGATGATGCGTCTCCCCACCGCCTCTGGGTCAGTTTGCTGAAGATTGATGAATTCCTTCTCCAGTGTACCGTAAAATTCACTGGTGCGTGGATACAAATTCATCAGGCTGGTCAGTGCCTGCTGCTTTTGATTCAACACGCTGAAAAAACTCATGTATTCAGAAAACAATTGATTCTCCCGCGATTGAATTACCTTCATGCTATCCCGAGGTGCGCTGAAGTGGGTGTGCAATTCTATGTTTTCACTGTTAAAAATGATATCCAGCCAGGTTCTGGGTCCAATAATCAATCGATACATCCCGGTATGGGCATCCGGTCCAAAAGTGAAACGAAGCTTTCCCTGCTGATCGACCATAGCAGAATCTACGATGTTCGAAACACCGGCATTAACACCGATGTATTCAATCAGATAAGCTTTCGGGACCGGTATTGAATCCACTTGAACCTCAAGGGAGTACTGCGAAAAACCGGTACTGGTGAGGGCAATGGCTACTACCAGCAATGCGATTCGTCTAAGGGCGTTCATGTCTTATGATTTAAGCGCTTCAGCCCCGCTTACGATCTCAAGAATCTCATTCGTAATAGTGGCCTGTCTTGCCTTGTTGTATTCGAGATTCAAATCTCTAAGTAACTCAGTGGCATTATCGGTAGCCTGGTGCATAGCTGTCATTCGCGCTCCATGTTCAGCAGCTTTGGAGTCAAGAATGGCCTTGTAAAACTGAATTCGCAAAGC
>CAYUGX010000212.1:2785-8616 GCA_964444375.1 uncultured Porphyromonadaceae bacterium
AGGGATCAACACCTGAATCATATAATCCAGAGAAGGCTCAAAGATGTAATTGTGTTGATGGGTATGCAACTCTTCCTGCTCCATCGTAATCGGCAGTAATTGTTCGTGGGTCAGGATTTGGGAGGCAGCATTCTTAAACTCATTATAAACCAGGTCAACTCGATCGTATTGCCCATCGACATAGCCATCCATAACCTTTTGTGCCACTTTTTCAACCTGTTCAAAGGAAGTAGATTCGAGAATGTCATTTGACAAAATCGAAAAACGAAACCCTTTACTCTTGAGAATATCTCCCCCTTTTTTACCCACCAACAAGACATCGACCTGACCACTGCTGTATAAGTCAGCATATTCATGCTGTAACAAATCGATCGTTTTCTTGACCACATTAGCGTTGAATCCCCCACATAATCCACGGTTGGCAGTAACCACTACCAATGCCACTTTTTCAATCTGCCGATCTGCAGCATAGGGATTACCTTCCATGTGCTCAATGCTACTGCTTAAGTGCGTCAGGATCTCATAAAGCTTCGCTGCATATGGACGCATTTGGGTGATCGCATCCTGGGCCTTTTTCAGCTTGGCAGCAGACACCATTTTCATCGCACTGGTGATCTGTCGGGTTGATTTAACCGAACTGATCCTTGTGCGTATTTCTTTCAGACTAGCCATCGAATAGCTCCTGTTCTTTCAGTTCTAATTATCATATTTAGCGGTAAAGTCTTTGGCTACTTTCTCCAGTGTGGCTTCAGATTCTGGAGATATCTTTCCTGTCCTTAATTCGGCCAGAAGGTCTTGTTCTTTCATTTCAAGATACTCAAGGAAATCCGTCTCAAACTCCTTTACCTTGTTTACCGGAACATTGGCTAACAGGTTTCGGGTTCCGCAAAACAGGATAGCTATCTGCCGTTCAACGGCTTGCGGTTCGTGTAATCCTTGCTTCAGAATCTCTACGTTTCTAGCTCCTTTTCCCAGAACAGCCAGGGTAGCAGCATCCAAATCAGATCCAAACTTCGAGAATGCTTCTAATTCACGGTACTGAGCCTGGTCTAGCTTAAGTGTACCGGCCACTTTCTTCATCGCTTTAATTTGCGCTGACCCCCCTACACGCGAAACCGATATACCCACGTTGATCGCAGGTCGTATTCCAGCATTGAATAAATTGGATTCGAGAAAAATTTGACCATCGGTAATGGAGATTACATTGGTAGGAATGTAGGCAGAAACGTCACCAGCCTGAGTCTCAATAATCGGCAAGGCAGTTAATGATCCACCACCTTTAACCTTATCTTTGAGTGCATCAGGCAGGTCGTTCATTTGTTTGGCAATCTCATCAGATTCGATGATTTTTGCTGCACGCTCCAATAACCTGGAGTGCAGATAGAAGACGTCTCCGGGATAGGCTTCTCGTCCGGGTGGGCGACGAAGCAACAATGATACTTCACGATAGGAGACAGCTTGTTTTGATAGATCATCGTAAATAATCAAAGCGGGTCGGCCTGTATCTCTGAAATACTCACCAATAGCAGCACCAGCAAAAGGCGCATAAAACTGCAATGCAGCAGGATCAGCAGCTGTTGCGGATACGATAATGGTATAGGGCATGGCTCCCTTCTCTTCAAGGGTTTTGGCGATCTGTGCAACCGATGATCCCTTTTGACCCACCGACACATAAATGCAATATACCGGTTCGCCATTTTCGTAAAATTCTTTCTGGTTGATGATGGTATCAATCGCAATGGCTGTTTTTCCGGTTTGCCTATCACCAATGATCAACTCCCGCTGACCCCTACCGATTGGTATCATGGCGTCGATGGCTTTAATACCCGTTTGCAAAGGTTCGTTTACTGGCTGCCTGAAGATCACACCAGGAGCTTTCCGTTCGAGTGGTAGATCAACCAGATCACCTTCAATGGGTCCTTTACCGTCTAAAGGTTCTCCAATTGTATTAATTACACGACCAAGAAGCTCTTCTCCAACCGGTACCGATGAGATCAAGCGGGTTCTTTTCACCAGGTCTCCCTCTTTAATGCCTTCAGACGAACCCAATAACACGGCCCCGATATTATCCTCCTCTAAGTTCAAAACGATGCCTTTCACACCGTTATCAAACTCAATCAGCTCATTGGCCTGAACATTTGACAATCCATATACACGGGCAATCCCATCACCAACTTGCAAGACGGATCCCACTTCTTCCATTTGGGTTTCAAGCTGAATTCCCTCTAATTGCTTCTTTAAAATTTCTGATACCTCTGCGGGTTTAATTTGGGCCATAACAATCTAATAGTTAGCAATATTATTATTCCTCTTTGGGAAGTAATTGATCAAAACACTCTTTTGTAACTCTATAAAACACATCCTCTTCTTCGCCCTTGAAGTCAAGCCGGTTGTCTTCTTTGGTAACCAATAACAGTCCGATTTGTTTTCCATAAATAAATGACTCACCATATTGATCCCGATACAACAAACTAATGGGCTTTGACTTATTTGCCTGGGCCATCAAGGTCTCGTATTGCTCTTGGCTGCCAATTCGCATACCAATCTCATGCTTGACACGTGATAAGCCTTGTTTGCGGGATCGAATCACCGGGCTTTCGATTAGTTTTATGGGAATGAATCGGGCATCGCTTCGAAGATTCAATTTGATCGTTGTTCCTTGCTGGTCTTCTTCATTTGACAGGATGTCTTTGGTCAGAATCCATGCCAATACTGGATGCTCAAACACCTTCGTTTTTGCTTTTGAAAAACGAGCACTGGATTTACCCCCATTGCCCTCCTGAATGTTTCGAACATATCCATCAGGATTGGGTTTAAATAAGCGAAGTAACCATTTGAAGAAACGCTTCATCTTTCTTTCTTTCTAGTTCATATTCGTTGATTCCAATTCCCGCTTAATTTTTTTCAATTGCGATGCCACTGAGGCATCCAATTGGCGGTCTTCAATGCGGAGGGTGTATCCTCCGATGAGATCCGGATCAGTTTCATTAGTCAGATCAACAGCTGTTTTAAGTTGATCAACCAATAATTCTTTCAAGTGCTCAAGAGTTTGTGACGAGGTGAGACTGACCGTAGTAAATGTAGCTGATACAATCCCCTGGTCTTCTCTGAACAATTTTTTGAACTTCCTGACCACGGCTGGCAAGTACCCTTCGCGCTTATTGTTTATCAGCAATTCTAGAAAGCGGAAGGTAAGCGGACTGAATGCGTCTTTAACACTCATTTCAAATATACTTAGCTTATCACTGGCTTGAATGACCGGACTATTGACCAATTCTTTGAACTCATCAACCACATGATAGAGTTCATCCAAACTGTTGAGGTCACTGAGCACCTCATTGGTCAATTTGTTTTCTTTTGCCAACTCAAACAAGGCCTTCGCATACCTGACGCCTATGGAACTGTCGTTCATATTAATTCAATTTCAAGTCTTTCAGCATCTCATCGATCATGGCTTGTTCTTTGCCTTGATCAGCTAATTCCACGCGTAGAATTTTCTCTGCAATATCGATCGATAGGGTTGAGATTTGCGTTCTAATTTCCCCAATGGCACTGGCTTTTTCGCTTTCAATTTGCTTTCGGGCTTTTTCAACCAACTTATCTCCTTCTTTTTCAGCCTCGGACTTCGCAGCTTCAATCATCTCTTCTTTGATCTTGCGGGCCTCATTGATCAGCGTATCTCTTTCAGCTCTGGCTTCGATCATAATTTTATCATGATCCGCTTTTAGTTCAGCCATCTCCTGACGAGCCAGTTCTGCCGATTGCAAGGCTTCTTCGATTGATTTTTCGCGTGCATGAATCCCATTCATAATGGGCCCCCAGGCAAACTTTCTTAGGATAAAAAACACGATCCCAAATGACAGAACCATCCAGAATATCGTACCAATATCGGGGCTAATTAATCCCATAACTTATTCGTTTCAGATTAACAAAAAAGGTTGCAGCCGGCAACCCCGAACTGCAACCGTCTGGCCATTAGGCCAAAAATACAATTAACAAACAAACGATCATCGCGAAGAAGGCAGCTCCTTCAACCAATGCAGCAGATACAATCATATTTGAACGAATGTCTCCCACTGCTTCTGGCTGACGAGCAATTGCTTCCATAGCCCGGTTACCAATCTGACCGATTCCAATACCGGCACCGATAGCTGCCAGACCGGCTCCAAGGCCAGCTCCCATTTGTGCAATGGGGACCAGATCAGCGGCTGTTTGTAAAAAAACTAATAGATTAATCATAATGAATCAATTATTCAGGTACATAAACTAATGTGCTTCTTCTTTTGCCATGCCAAAATACAAGGCAGACAATAAGGTAAAAACGTAGGCCTGGATGAAAGCCACCAGCAGTTCCAGCATCGTCATAAAAACGTAGAAAAATACCGAAACAAGGGAAACTCCATATCCTGCAAACCAGTTGATTTGCCCAAAAATAAAAATGAGGGCTACGAAACTGAGTACGATGAAGTGCCCAGCCAATATATTTGCAAAAAGCCGGATGCACAAAACCAACGGTTTGGTAAATACACCCAGCAGCTCAATAAATGGCATCAGGGGTACCGGGAATTTCAACCACCAGGGTACACCAGGTGCATTAAATATGTGCTTCCAATAGCCTTTATTCGTTGAAAAAGTAGTTATCAAAAAGGTAAAAATGGCCAGAATAGCAGTTACCGCAATGTTTCCCGTTACATTGGCGCCTCCTGGGGGTATGGGTATGAGCCCCAGGTAATTGTTCAAGATGATGAAAAAGAAAACCGACAACAGGTAAGGCATAAAACGCCGGTAGCGCTTCTCGCCAATCGAAGGGATGGCAATGTCATCCCTGACAAACAAAATGATCGGTTCCATAACTGACTGCAAACCCTTGGGGGCGCGGTTTGGATTTTTCTTATAGCGCTTCGCCACCGAAATAAAAATCCAAAGCATCAGGGCCAGGCTAACCAACATGGCTAATACCGTTTTGGTAATTGACAAATCGAGTGGCAGTGGAGCTTCCTCATCAATATGACCTTGCTCATCCACCTCGACGATTTTTCCCTTATTCTGACCATCTTGTGCGATCATGAAACCCTTGTGGACGCTGTGACCATGATGAAACTTGGAGGAAAAAAAGACGTGAATTCCTTTGTTTTTGCTGTAAAGAATAACGGGCAGGGGAATGCTGATGTGGGTTTCGCCAATAGTCAGGATATGCCAGTCATAGGCATCCATGACGTGATCCAGAATGAAATCGCCCGGATTGAATCCCTCCTCTTCAGCGTGTGTATTGGCGTCACTTTCGCCATGACCATGATCCTGTGCAAAAACACTGGCCAGGCCGATCATCAGTAAGATTAAAATGGTAGTTGATTTCTTCTTCCACATATTCAAATTTGCCCTTTTCTGGAAATGTTCAAAGGTAAAAAAAATGCTCAATTATCTTGTTTCTGCTGAACCAGTTTGAGGAGGGCATTCACCTCAAAAAAAGTGAAAATCACATACAGAATAAATACCCCAATAACAAAGGAGATGATTCCTGACTTATCAATGAGCAAATAGATCACCATCATCAGTAAAATGCTGAGTAGCTTTAGTGCGGATGCTGCCATGAAAACCTGGTTAAAACGGTTCGGATTTTTCTTCACCGAAAGAGATAAACTCCAGTGTTCCAATAAGGTAATTCCCACCACAAAGGCCAGCAAAAATGGGAAAACAGGCAAATAATAGGCCTTCAGCACGGTTGAAAAAAGTACCAGGGCAAGCGCGATAATGGAAACACAAATAGCCAATAGCTGAAAAAAATAGCGGCGGGTAATCATTTTGAAAGATCTTTGATTAACAGATAGAGC
>CAYUGX010000213.1:0-8607 GCA_964444375.1 uncultured Porphyromonadaceae bacterium
TTCCAGATTCATCTTTCCCCCACGCTTCTTGGAACAGCAAAGAAACAACGTTTTTACTTATTTAGAATAGATTTAAACAGTTTTTTGTGCTTTCTGATTCATTATCTTTGCGCCAAATCTCGAACGCACAGTATGAAAAGCAGATTGTCCTTTTTTTTACTGATACTGTTAGTGACCTTGACTCAGGCTTGTAACTCAGGATCAGGTCCTCAAAAAGCAGGAGACAATAGTCAGATACTGGTTGAAAAGGACCCTTCTCAGCTAGCAGTAAAACACGCTAGCGGATTCAGTATTGAGTTGACCGATACAGGCTATCTACTCATGCTACATGATCCCTGGAATTCAGGGCAACAATTTGCTGAGTACAAGATTGTGAATGAAAAGAATCTGGTGAAAGCTGAGACAGGTGTGATTCATTCAGATCCTAAACGGGTGGTGGCCTTTTCTACTACTCACATTGGCTTCATGGATGCTCTTGATGTGAGTACCCGCCTGGTAGCTTGCACCACTCCCGATCGCTTGTACCATGAAGCTCTTAGGTCAAAATACTTGGATGGAGAATTGGTTGGTGTTGGCTCTGACATGGAGTATAATTTAGAAAGTCTGATCGATCAGCAACCTGATGTGATTATCCAAACCGGATTTGCCAACCAAAAAGCCAAAGATGTCAGGCTGCACCAGGCTGGATTCGATGTGTTGTACATACTCGAATGGATGGAGAAAACACCATTGGGACGAGCAGAATGGATTAAAGTTTTCGGTTTGTTGTTCAACCGATATGCTGAGGCTGAGCAGCTGTTTAATGAGATTGAAAAAGAGTATCTTGCCATGGCGGCACGTATTCAAGAGGTTGGAACCAAACCCCAGGTGCTGGTTGGAAATAATTTTAAAGGTACCTGGTATATTCCGGGCAACAGCAATTATATGGCTCGATTTCTACAGGATGCAGGATTTGATTATGAATGGTCCCCTGATGGGGTTTCAGCCTCCAGACCGCTTAGTTTTGAAACCATAGCCCTGCAGTACCGTAATGCCCCAGTTTGGCTCAATGTTTCCGCGTATGATTTAAATAGCCTGGCCCGAGACAATAATCGATATAGAATATTTCAGGCCTTCAAGACAGGGGAAGTCTATTCCATAAATAGACGTACCAGTATAAATAATGGTAATGATTTCTGGGAAGGAGCAGTGGTTAAACCTCATTGGGTTTTGGCCGATTTGATTCATATTGCTCACCCCACCTATTTGCCTGAGCACGACCTGATTTATTACACTAAACTGAAGTAAGAATGGTTAGCAAACCGAAAAATAATGTGTTTTTCATTGCTTTGGCCATTGTTTTGATTCTATCATTCAGTTTGGATCTGGTACTTGGAAGTGTTATGATACCAGTTAGGGAATTGCTTGCTGCCTTTCAACCCGGTGGAGAATCAAATGCTCAGTTTATTTTATTCCAATTTCGATTGCCAAAGGCTATCACTTCCTTATTGGTCGGAGCCGGATTATCATTGGCTGGGCTGCTGATGCAAACCTTGTTCAGAAATCCGCTCGCTGGACCATACGTGTTGGGGATTAGCTCTGGAGCCAGTCTGGGAGTAGCTGTTTTTGTGATGACTGCAGGGCTGGGTGGAATGAGTATGGCTGGATACCAATTGGTAAGCAGTATAGGGATTGTTGGGGCAGCAATTGCCGGATCTGTGCTGGTCATGATGCTCGTTATTGCTGTGTCGATTCGAGTGAGTGATTCGGTATCTATCCTCATCATAGGTATAATGTTTGGAAGTATCACAGGGGCTGTGGTGAGTGTGATTAGTTATTTTAGTGACCCCGATTCTGTGCATAGTTTCCTTGTATGGACCTATGGTAGCGTGGCGGATGTGAGCTGGAATCAATTACTAATTATTGCTCCTTTGACCCTGCTGGGTATAGGGGTTTCATTTGGCTTGTTGAAGCCACTTAATGGTTTGATCCTTGGAGAGAATTACGCCAAGGGAATTGGGATTAATGTTAGAACCGCCCGGATGGTAATCATATTGTTAACCGGAATAATGGCTGGCGGATTGACTGCTTTTACGGGTCCAATTGCTTTTATTGGTGTCGCTGTTCCGCATTTGGCCAGAAACGTATTTAAAACGAATGATCATCGGGTACTGGTACCCGCTGTGCTACTGATCGGATCAATTCTGATGCTCATTTGTGATGTAATTTCTCAACTGCCCGGATCGAATCAGTTGCTGCCGATTAATTCAGTAACAGCCCTGTTTGGAGCACCAGTGGTAATATGGGTTATTGCGCGAAACAGAAATAAACGTGGAGCATTTTAGAGCTTAGTAATGTGATGAAGAAACTACTTGAAGCAAAGGATCTTTCTGTTGGATACATCAAATCCGGACAAGCAGATGCCGTTGTGCTCAGTGGGCTCAACCTGACGATTGAGGCTGGTTCTGTGGTTTGTTTGTTAGGTCCTAACGGAACAGGGAAATCCACGTTATTGAGGACTCTGGGAGGCCTACAACCTGCATTGAAGGGGTTGGTTCAGGTTGATCAAACCCTAATTGATCCACGTCACATTAAGAAATTGGCTCGCACTATTAGTGTGGTGCTAACTGACCGGGTTGATATCCGAAATTTCAGGGTCTATGACCTGGTGGCAACCGGACGATACCCTTACAATAACTGGCTTGGCCGGCTTAGTAAACTAGACAAAGAAAAAATTGAATGGGCCCTCTCTCAAGTCCATCTTGATTCACTCAAGCACCGTGACATTTTGGAATTAAGTGATGGCGAACTGCAACGTGCCTTGATTGCCAAAGCCTTAGCACAGGATACCGCACTAATTTTGTTGGATGAGCCAACTGCCCATCTCGATCTGCCAAATAAGATTGCAACGATGCAGTTGCTGAGGCAGTTGGCCAAGGAAACCCAGAAATCAGTAGTACTCACCACGCATGATCTGGATTTGGCTTTACAAACAGCTCATGTTATTTGGTTGATTCAGTCAGTAAATCAACTCGTTACAGGTTCACCTGAAGAGCTTGTAGCTACTGGTAAATTGGAATCAGCCTTTGCTGGTATTCAAATTGAAAAAGAAACAAATAGCCGATACTACCGGATTGATTATCCAACAATTTAATTTCAACTTTGTTATAAATTGTACATTTGCAAAGTTTAATTTTGAATGGCATGAAGCTTAAAGATGGTTATGTTGATGCGCCTATTGATCCGGCTATAGATATCCGATCGGGTATCAAAGCCTTGTGTGAGAAGAAGAATGCAATCATTCTGGCCCACTTTTACCAGGAAGGTGAAGTTCAAGACATCGCCGACTTTGTAGGGGATAGTCTTGATCTTTCCAGAAAAGCCGCAGAAACTGAAGCTGATGTTATTGTTTTTGCCGGTGTTCATTTTATGGCCGAAACAGCGAAAATATTATCTCCTTCAAAAAAGGTGTTACTTCCCGATCTGAATGCCGGTTGTTCGCTGGCTGATTCTTGTCCAACAGACGACTTCGCCGCTTTTAAGAAAAAGCATCCAGAACATGTGGTGGTGACCTATGTCAACACTACAGCAGAAATAAAAAGTTTGTCAGATATCTGTTGCACCTCGACCAATGCCATGCAAGTCATTAATAGCATACCAGCAGAACAGCCGATCATTTTTGCACCAGACCGAAATCTTGGTAATTATATCAATAAGATCACCGGACGGCAAATGCTGGTTTGGGATGGAGCCTGTCATGTTCATGAGGAGTTTTCATTAGAAAGGATGCTTGAGATCAAGAAAGATCAGCCGGAGGCCAAAATCATTTGTCACCCTGAATGTCAAAAACCCATTCAAATTGTATCAGACTTTATCGGCTCAACTTCAGCTCTTCTCGGCTTCGTTCAGCAAGACGATTCGCAAAGCTATATTGTGGCAACCGAATCTGGAATTTTGCATCAAATGCGAAAAGCCTGTCCCGATAAACTTTTCATTCCAGCTCCCCCCAATGATTCTACCTGTGCATGCAATGATTGCAAATACATGCGCTTGCATACCCTTGAAAAATTGTACAATACACTTCTATTTGAGATGCCTGAGATTACCCTGTCGGATGAGCTGATTAATAAAGCAGAGGTTCCCATCCGACGGATGTTGGCATTGTAATAATTCAGTCGATCAAGGCATTTTAATTCATCGATTATTTTCGCAATTTTAGGCTGTAATACAGACTAAACCGTGTTTTATGCGTCAGATCAGGCCTTTTATCAAACAATTAATGGTTGGTGTTTTTGTGTTTGCTACTCTATCCTGTTTTGCGCAGGATCAACAAATTCAAGGCTACATTATAGCCATTGGGGACGAAAATATAACCCTTGACCTAAAAGCTGGTCAGGTGCAGAAAGGGGATGTTCTCAAAGTGGTAAAACCCGGTGATGTAATTGTGCATCCTGTGACTGGTGAAAGAATTCAGAAGAGAGATGAGGTCATTTCGAATATTACTATTAGTGAAGTAGCTGATAATTATTCTGTCGGACAGGCCTACCCAGTTGAATCTTTTAAACTGCTCGAAATTGGCATGAAGGTGTTTACCCTGGGTGCAGGTGAGGCCGGTGAATCCATGATCAAGAAATTCATCGTTATTCCGCCAATGACAATAGTCGGAGCTGAGCGGGGTAAATTAGGCACCTACATGGGAGACATCCTTACTGAAAAGCTATTTAACCTCGATCGCTTTCGGATTTTAGACCGGGAAACATTCGATTTGCAACAATTCGAACTGGGATTGAAGAAGGAGGGCACGGTGTCTAAAACTACCGGTGTTGATTACCTGATTGTGGGTTCTGCCTTCCCACCTGACGTAGTTGAAAAGGCCACTGGTATACCTTTAAAGGCTATTGCTGCAGCTGCCACTGGAGGTCAGGGTGCTTTAGTGACCAGCAATCTCGTTCCTGATCTCAAGATAAAGGAGCTTGAGGCTTTAGTGAAGTTTACCGTAAAAGTGATAGACGTCAGCACTGGAGAAGTTATTTTTATTTGTTCTGAAATGGCGCGGGCCGAAGGTAAAAACCAAATCAACCTTGAAAGTGGAGTATTGGGTGGCGTGACACTCAACGGTGGTGCAACAGATTTTAAAAATACAGTAACGGGAAAGGCATCAGAATTAGCTCTAAGCAATGCAGCCCAATATTTGGCTGATTTCTTTGAAGGTAAAATCAAAGTCAAAAATTTTCAGGGAACCGTCATCGAATTGAAAAAGCAAAAAAAAAAGGATAGGGGCGAAAACCTGGCTGTAATGGATATTCGTCAGAGTCCCGAGGGCAATACCATTGCCCTGATTGGGGGCGGATCTGATGAAGGCGTGGTAAAGGGGCATTCTTTTCTCATAACCCTTCCTAAAGAACAAGTTTCTGAAATTACAGGTAAGCGTAAATTTGAAGGGGTTGAACGAGTCGGAAAGGTTAAAATCAGAACCGTTGAGTTTGATGCTGCTTTGGCTGATCTTGATGGGCTGGTCATGGGGCGTGACATTCAGAACAACATCATTTACCAAGGAAGATTAATGCATTTTACTCCATTTAGACTTACCGGAGGAATGAGTATCTATGGTGTTTGGTCTGATGCCTTGGCTCAATTTGATCTTGGACTCGAATATTATCCGAATCTTGCAAACGCCAATTGGATAAATCACAAAGTGTGGTTTGGAGTTCGGGGAAACTTTGGAACCCGAGCCTATTCTGCCCTGGATAAAACACTACTATTTGATGATAACTTTTCTGCTGAGTTCATACTTGGACTCAACCCGATGCGAAGTTCTTTCGATTATGAAGGATTCGATCCGTATTTTGGAGCCAAGTACAAATTCATCACTAGCGACCTGGCTGGAGGTGGGCCCGAAGCTTTCATCGGGTGTGCCCTGGGACGAATATTTGTTGAACTGGCCTTCGGCTGGGGACGGCATGCTGATATAGAAGCCATGAGCGACCCGAGTTGGTCAAAAGAAATCACTGGCTGGGGATTCAACCGCCTGGGAACTAATTTTGGATATCGTATTCCGCTTGATCGTTTGTAATTAGCGTATAATCAGTTTACCCGACTGGATCACATTTTCTTCCCCAAATACGGTATAATAATACAAACCTGCCGGATAATCTGCTTTTTTAATTAATTGACTGGTACCGGGCTCCAGTGTAAAATGATTCATTATTTGCCCTAGTGTATTAAAAATTCGAATCGATTTGTTCAGCGGAGTTTTTTGACTCAGGGTAATTACTGCATCTTGTGTTACCGGATTTGGATAGATTGTTACTAGATCTTCAATCGGCCATACCTTTTCTCCGGTTGCTAACTGGATCTCAGCAGGCATAGCATTTAATATAGGCCGTTGATTGATATCATCAGCGTGGTAGCATTGGATGATCCCAATCAGGTGGAGGTTTTCAACGGTCCAATTTTGAGGCAATACGATAGTTTTTGAATAGACATAACGATCACCCGCTGAAACCTGATTGGGGATAATGCCTGGCTCACCCCAGGAGCCGGCAAGCATTTCTCTGACGACATGATTATGAACATAGCCAGGTATTGGATCTCCAGCTCCCTGAAGTTCCATATAGGGTTCTGAAGCACTGGCGTTGAAGAAGTTTCTCTGATCCCACTGTCTTCCTTCACCCGTTAGACCATCTTCAATGACGTAACAATTCAGTCTCAGATCACCATTATAATCCAATACAAAATCGGCTACAACGTCAATTTTTAGCTCACGCGTGTCGGGATAGTAATAGGAATAAACATTCAATGCAGCAGGGGTGAAATCCGGATCCAGCTTATCTAAGGTGGTTTTCCACAATTCAGGTGCAAGATCCACGGTTCCACCGGTAACCTTGACCCGGTTGACAAATCCGCATGGTACTCCAGAAACGTAGGTGCTCATGACCTGGGAACTTGTATTGGTTGACATGGCATCCCCCGTGTGCACGGCTACCATCAGGGCATTTTGATAATAAGGTTTGACCCGTTTCTCAAAAATTATCGGAGCCCGTGGGCAATATCCACACCATGCACCAGTAATCTCTTCGATCAGAAAATTTTTTTCAGGAAAGCTTTCAAGTACCTGAATGGAGTGGGATAGTGTATCATTGGCTGGGTTTTGATCTTCCTCGCCATTCGGAGTTGAAACCCAAATCTTGATTATATATTTGCCTGGTTCATTGATATTGACCTTGTCAGGATGAAGAAATGGCCACGATTGCCCAGGACGAATGTCAAAATTGTCTTTATTGTACCGTTGGATGGATCCACCATCGATTTGCCAATTAATAATCACACTGCTTAGATTATCTGTGCCTTCGTTTTTGAACACACCTCTTACTTTATATTCACCAAGGAGGCCATAATCATCCATCTGAATGATCACCAGTCCTGCATCATTCTGGGGATTTGGTGAGGCGTATCCTGAGGTTGCAAAGCCTATGGCAAAAATAAGGATAGGTAGGAGTCGATGTAGCATGATCAAATTAGTTTCTACAAATCAAGTCAAAATATTGGTCCTGATTGATGACTAATGTCAAGGCCGAGTGATCAATGAACGATGAATCGACCACTCTGAATTTGCGTGTTTTTGATTCCTACACTATAGAAGTACAAGCCTGACCTTAGATCATTCACCCTCAAATCAACGATTTGACCAGCCGTGGCTTCGATAAAGCGGATTTGTGCTCCCAATGCATTACTAATCTTGATCTGTAGAACCTCTTGAATGTCAGGCGAAACCCTTATCACCGATTCAGGAGTGAGTGGGTTGGGGTAAATGCGAATGGGATTGAATTCATTCGAAAACAGCCGTACTCCAGTTCCTGTATTTATCGGATAGCCTGCAGCTATCCAGGCAGAGATACCTCCAGTCATGTTGTAAACATGAGTAAAGCCCAGGTTTTTCATCACATTGAAGGCAGCATAACTTCGACCTCCAGCGTGACAATAGACCAAATAGATGTGATCCCTGTTGAGTTGCTTCAGCGAATCAGAGAAGCCAGAACCATTGTAGTCAAGATTGGTAGCATCGGCAATGAATCCTCCTGCGTATTCTGAAGCCGTTCGCACATCCAGAATATAAAAATGTACACTATCTGTATATATCCGGATTATTGAATCAGCTTCATGTACATCAATGGACAGTAATACTGGATTGGAATCCTGTGCTGCAGCAGGATTCAAAAAGAAGGCCGACATGAAAAATGAGAATAGGAACCAGCAGTTTATTTTTTGTATCATTTGACTAGTTTTTTACCATTTTAACATATACAGACCGGTCTTTGGAAAGAGCTTGTATGATATAAATACCATCCGGCAGGTGCTCAATAGAATAATTAAGATGATAATCACCCGGTAGGCTTGAGTCTATAGTTTTATTTTCGATCAGGTTTCCTGAAGCAGAATAAATGGTGAGATGTATAGGTGCAAGGGAGGGTGTATGTATACTGATGTGCAGCCATTCGCTAGAAGGATTTGGATAGCAATTGAGTTTCAATGTTTCATTGCCTTTCATACCAGATCGACTTGAGGTGTCGAAGTATCGTTCTCTGATTTCATCCCACAGTTCAGCGTGGTCGCGATCGTAACCCAGGG
>CAYUGX010000214.1:0-8589 GCA_964444375.1 uncultured Porphyromonadaceae bacterium
TCAGTTACCGTGACCAAATCCGATGGCCGCCAACAGATTCTGAATGTGTTTCCCGAAATCCTGGAGGATAGTGTCATGATGCTGGAAGAAGAGTACTTTGGTGTGTATAAAGAGTATTTGTACCAATTGAGAGACATCGAGGTGGGTGATATACTAAACATTCACTATTCATTTCAAATTCCCAACAAGGATAACATGGCACAAATGATGTCATTCAGGCAGTTCCTCCATTCGGCGGATCCTAAGGTAAAAAGCCGATTCTCACTCATTCATCACAAGGAATTATTCCTGGAGATCAATTACCTGAATGGAGCTGAACCAGATACGATATTTGTGAGTGATAGAAAGAAGCATTACGTGTGGACCCGGGATAGTCTTGCTGGGTGCCTGAATGAGATAGGAAATCAACCATACATGGAGTTGCCAAACATAGTGTTCACAGCTAAGCCCTATGATTTTTGGTATTATACGGTGCCCAAATCGTTTGAGCCCAGATTTATTCCAAATTACGTGACGATGGCCGATCATCGTGAAGAGCATCATCTGGCCATTACCTTATCCACTGGACAGAAAGTCAACACCTCCCAATACATTCAGATCAGGAACTTTGTAAACAAACAGTCAAGAGGATTGAATCCGGTGAAAGACCGGATCGAAATTATGAAGCGAGTACATCATGAGATTGTTGACCATTTTGATTACAGGGATAATATCGAGTTCATGACCCGTGAAGATATTCGAGATCCTGAGATCGGTGACCAGATAGGTAGTCGCACGCTTACTGATCTGGCCCGGAATGATCTCTACCTCGCCCTTATTCTGACACAAAACCTGAATTATTGCACTACCTATCTTAGCGATAACAGATCTGGAGAATTGAGCGAGTTTTATTTTGCACCCATTCGTGACAATGATTTTATCTATACCGTTTTTTATGGAAATGATAGTGTTCATTGGTATTATCCGAAAAAAAGTCGCTTTGGGTATTACCAGGACGAGCTTCCATTCTATTATGAAAATACCAACGCCCAGCTCGTTCATGTATCTAATTATTATAAAAAAGATGAGCGCATGGACGAGGAGTTTATGAAGATTGTGTTTCCGGCTAGCCCGTTGAGTTATAACAGCCGTAGAAGTAATGTGATGGCAAGCGTTAATCTCAATGATCTATCCCTCAGGTTTGATGCCCAGGTATCATTATCTGGTCAATTCAGCACGATGACCAGAGGGCTATACCTTTATGATTACCATCACCCAACCATTGACCGTAAGTACCATCAGAAGATTTGGGAAATTCATCCTGATGTTGAAGTCTTGAAGCAGGATGTTAGTGTAAAAAGCAATGAAGCACCTTTTACCACGCTTGTCAATGCCAGCTATACCTCAAATGAATTGTTAAAGGAATCAGGTGATACGTTGGTGCTAAATCTGAATAATTGGTTTAATCATTTGATTCCTGATCATTTCGATGCCGCAACCCGGGTATGCACCTACCATCCTGATTTTGCATTCAAAGACAGCTATAGTTATTTACTCCGTTTCTCAGAAGATGTAAAACTGCTCAATCAGCCAGAACCTATAGACATTAACGGAGATCAGATGATGATGACTATAGAAATGCAACAACTGGATCCCTCCACCATAAAGTTAGATAGCTACTTATCATTGTTTGGCGATATAGCCCCCACTGATTCTGAATTGCTTGAGCAATTCTTTGATCATCTGTCAAAGCTGAATCAATCAACTAGCTTGAAGTTTGTTAGAAAATAAAATCGTAGCACCAGACAGGGAAGTCCGCTCCATGGTCCACGGGCGCTAGGCATCGCGCCCGGGTTACAAACAATCACAAACAATCATCGCGCCTTCATGGTTTTCTTGAACACCTAAATTTTCAACCTTTTTCGGGATCTCGAGCAACAGATCATGATTGAGAGCCATATAGGCCGGACTAAAGCAACACTTTGTGGCTGGTTCGCAAAAACCCTTACTATTCAGAGTTCTACCATTTATTTCACCACCTCAACGCCCTTCCAGAATGCAACATAACCCTTGATATTGGCAGCCGCATCTTTAGGATCTGCGTAGTACCAGGCGGCATCTCGATTCAACTGACCACCTACCTCGACATGATAGTAACTGGCAGTACCTTTCCAAGCGCACACAGTTGTAGTACCAGAATGACTAAAGTATTCAGAATGTATGCTATCTGCTGGAAAATAATGATTGTTCTCGACCACAACGGTCTTATTACTTTCAGCGATAACTTGATTGTTCCATATTGCTTTCATATCAAATAGACAAGTAATGTACGAGGTTTGTTGACCGTGAGAATGTGCGCAATCAAGTCAGGGCGCAATGCCTCGTGCCCGAGAAGCTGTATTGCCTAATGCATCAACTGCGTAATCAATGAAACACTGAACAAACTCAGCATAAACCAGCCAATAAAACCCTGAATAATGGCCAGGTACCGGGCAATACCTTTGATAGGGATTTCCCCAAATCCAAGGGTTGTGAAAGTGTTAATGGACAGTATCACGGCATTCAGCACCTTAATACTCAGATCATAAATGATCATGAAAATGAGCCAAAGTGCCATAACAAAACTGGTCACTAAACGTCGAGATCTTGGGAGTTCCACCCACTTCCCTTTTAAAATATCAAGTTTTCTCAGCACAGCACTGGTAGTGGTGTAGTTTGCCAAAGAGAAATAATACAAAGGTTTCGACACCAACATAAAATACTTGGGCACTTCATATTTGCTTTCCGCCATATATTCTTTGAACTCTTCATAGTTTAAAACCCTTGCACGAGTCTCTTCTTTATAGACTTCTTGCATACCCTCCTTTTGCCTAAAGTACTTCGTGAAAAATCTAATTCGATTGATCAATCGATTCTGATTCAAAGTATACCATGAGTTCGGAGAAAACAGATAAAAAAGAGCAAAAATCAGAATCACCCACAATGAGAAAACAATCGCTTTGGATGGCTTGGTACCATAATCAGAGAAGATCTTAAGAAAGCGATTGATTTTCCATTGAAAAAATGTATCAAAACCAGGCTGTTGTCTATACAAAAACTCAAATCGCTGGGTTTCCAAGTTTTTCAAATCAATATAAACTTCATTTGCCCTGTTTGAATTGAACTGGCTTTCGTATAAATCCATTAGTTGGCCACGCAGTTTTATTTCCTGATTGTAGAAAAACTCAGTATTGATTATCGCCTGCCCGGTATATTGTAGTTTCATACTATCGAGCTCTTCTTTGCTTGGAATATTGTAACCAGTCGAATTGTCGTATTCAAGGTAGCTGCGATAATTATATAGTTTTCCATCAAATTGATCCCAATCTAATTCAGCAGAGGAATTCAAAGCCTCTGCCTCGAGAAAAACATATCTCGACCACACATTACCAACAACATAAACATTACTAGAAATACTTTGCTCAAGAATGCTCATAATGAGGTCACCCTGATCCATCTCATTGCCTGCCACAGTGAAGTATTCATTTCCACTACCCATTATGTTTACGGTATTGAAACCCTTCAACTGGTTATTTCTAATCGACATATTCCTGCATCCTTGTCCACGGAATGTGATTATTGGCAGACTTTTTTCAGGCGCATTAATCTCACAATTTCCTATATACACATAAGCATTCAACATCTCATCAGGGGACTGAACCATCAAATCAAGACCCGATTCAAAATAACTATTAGAGACAGCTATGGGCTTTACTCCGACGTCAATATTGTGTTCAAGCCACTGAATTCCGGACTTAGAGGCACCTTCAACAAATATGGTTAAGCGGCCATCGAATCGACAGTAATCAAATAACACAGAGCCAGTCTCCAACATGAAAACATCGCGTTTAAAATGTATGTGGTGCAACGCATGTCCATTTCGACCTTCTTTTATGTCGAAATGGACGTTCGTCAAAAACACAACTTTGTCAACCTCTATGTAGCTTGAGCGCATTTGGACATGACTATTTGGATCCTGTGTATAATAATGCATCGAATCAGACTCAGAATTATAACGAATTATGAGATCACTCAAACGCAGCGTGCTATCAGCCTCATTCTCGATCAAGGTAAAGAAATCAGTATAACTAATCACCTCATAGTCAACATTCTGGGCAATCGAAAATAGTGGCAGACTAGCCAGTACAATGAGTAGGAATTGTTTTTGCATGATGTTGATAGGTTTGTTCACCTATCAAACATCCAGATGCCAGCGATTGTTCTATTTCAAATGCAATAAAATCAGCGTCTTACTCTCCTCCCCTGTGGCATTCTCAATTTTATCGGCAATCTGATCCCGTATTCCAGGATCAAGAACATCAAGCTCCCTGAAACAATCCACATCAATCTCATCCTGCTTGCGCCAGGGGGTATAATCCATGACTACAAATCCATCGTTGGGTTGAATGGATCTGAAATAAATGGGCTCTAATCCGAATAGATCATTCTGAATAAATGGCCGTTTTTCATAACTGGTGGTGTCGCATGGATCACGGTATTGACAGGAGAAAGCCTCCTGGTTATCCTTATCATAGCATAGTAAAAAAGTACGTCCCCCCTTCGGCATTCCATAGGCGAATAACTGATCCGGTAGGTCATACACCCCCCATATAAAATTCTTTCCGTCAAAGCGACTCTGGCCCTGAATACTTTCACGATAGGTCTCTTCTTCTACCTGGTCTTCAGTAATATTCAAATGATATCGGGGGGCGATCTCTCCTGTTGGATTGATATAATAAACGGTGTCATTTAGCCCTTCACAAAAATAGATACCATCACCTGTCGGATAACACCAGACATACTGCAGAAGGTACATCGACAAATCATCTGGATCAGTAATTGGTAAAAACCGATTCACGACCTCCAAATCCAGATTAAATACGACCACCCGAGCAAAAACTGCTTCAGATTCTCCACCTGGTCTTGAAAAAGCCACCGCAAAGTGCTGATCATCGAGAAAATGGATAGCCTGAATGGTAAAATAGGGTACAATGTCCTTGAGGTTTTTACTCTTCACATGCTTGCCTTCAATAGTATAGAGATGAATCATTTTCGGACGCATCTGCATGATCACCACAAATTGTTCATTTGGATCCATACCAACACCATTGACCTCTGTAAATTCACCCGGACCCTTACCAATCTTACCAATGTTGCGAACGAAGCGACCTGAACGATCGAACAAGACTACTTTTGAGTCATCCTGAAAACCGCGATGTCCCACGATGATGTGTTTCTCACCAATATGCAAACCATCACTATTCACATGATATGCCTCAGGACAGTCATCCAACTCGATCAACTCAACCTGGTCAACAAAACTACTGAGCTTTATATCAGATTTGTTTTTGAGGGCTTCCAGAACGTCAATGGTAATGATTCCGTCGCTTGCTTCATCTTGTGATCCGACAGGAGTATTGCTGCATGACTTACAGCCAAATAAAATAAATAACCCCAACAGGGTCAAATAGAATGAAATGCTTCGCATGGTGGTTCAGTTTTATTACAATAATGTTAACGAAAAATCGCTCACTTGATTGTACCCCACCACCGTATTATTCACAAATGATCATGCAATAGGTGATCATAACAAATCGGGGCGCCATCATGGCACCCCGACAGCACTGTATTTAGGATCAATGTTTTCGGCACCAAAAACCCAGAACCCAAAACCAAAGACCTTGAATCCTGAACCCTGTACCCTGTACCTAGAACCTCTACGCCATCTTGTGCCCTATAAACCCAAGAATGATCCATGGAACGGTTCCATCCAGTAGATAGGCCCAAATATCAGGTTCTTTGTACCAAATGAAGTTTGAGTAGGGAATAAAACAGAATCCGATGAAACCAACAGCCAATCCGGCTAATATTCGCTTCATCAAGGTTGGATCCTGCTGTTTCTTAATGATCCAGAAGAAAATCCAGGCAACAATGAACATCATGATCAAACCTCTAATCATGTTCATAGCCATGCTCATTTCCATATTTTCGTGGTAACTCAAAACAGCCCAAGGTTTTCCATTATAACCTTCTGTAGCAGCATCGTAAGCTTCTTTATCCAAAGAGGGATCAGCCTGTCCCAGATAATACATGCCTTCTTTTAAACCTGCCTGATCAATGGCATCTAAAATCGCATCCTGGGTAGGCGTATATTCCGATGCAGCTTTATGGAAATTTGGTGTTCCAAACGAAAGAAACTGCCAGGCAAAAAGAATAACACCCCCAATAAGAACAAAAAAGATTGTTTTTTTCATGATAAAAGGTTTTAGTTAATAAACTGTGAGATAGCATTTTATTTAGACATACATTAATACAAATGAAAAGGCGAAATGTTACATTCAAAAGACCTTGGACCAGTATTTATTATCTTACACATAAAATATTTAGCGCTATGCCAACCCTGAAATCCATCATAGAAAAGAACGACACCCTCTGGGGGCGAAGATTCGATTTATTTATCCAGGCCCTTATTGTTTTGGCACTGGTCTGCTTTAGTGTTGAAACCCTACCGGATATATCCGACAAGACCATAAACCTTTTAAACATCATCGAATGGATAACGGTCATCATTTTCACCATTGAGTACATTCTCAGAATCTGGGTTGCTGACCGTAAACTTCGATTTATTTTCAGCTTCTACGGATTGATCGACCTGGCTGCCATACTACCTTTTTATCTGGCCACCGGAATTGACCTGAGGCTCATCCGGGCATTACGACTGCTTAGATTATTCAGAGCCTTCAAATTGATCCGCTTCTCAAAAGCCATCAATCGCTTTCACAAAGCCATGCTAATGGTCCGTGAAGAACTCATCATGTTCATGGCCCTCACAATAATTGTACTATTTCTAGCTGGTTCAGGCATATATTTTTTCGAACACCGAGCCCAACCCGAAGTCTTCAAATCAATCTTTGATAGCCTGTGGTGGGCCGTCACCTCATTGACCACAGTAGGATATGGCGATATGGTCCCAATCACAATAGGAGGTAAGGTCTTCACCTTCATCGTTTTAATGATCGGCCTTGGCATCATCGCAGTCCCAACAGGACTGATCGCATCAGCCTTGTCAAAAGCCAGAGAAATAGAACCTGAATAATCAAACGAAGGCGATTGTCTCCTCGAAAATGATGTCGCTTTCGAAGAAAGTGCCATTTTGAGGAGATTATCGCCGCAGCGAAGACCCTATAGACGAAAAGGTGCTACGATTTTTTTACCTTTAAACATGTTTCTCAGACGACCAATTCTACTAGCTGGATTATTCCTCTTTTTCCTAGGAAATCAGTCCATTGCCCAAACCGAGGCACTATCATCAAACGCCAAGATTAGCCTCCTTACTTGTGGGCCTGGCGATGAGTTTGCCTCTTTGTTCGGACACAGTGCACTGTGGGTAAGCGACCCTATTAATGATATCGACCGCGTATATAACTATGGTACCTATGATTTCGAAACCTCAAATTTCATTCTCAAATTCCTGAAAGGTACACTGGTTTACCACTTGTCCGTGGTATCCTTTCCTACTTTTCTGCAGAATTATGTCGTAGAAAATCGCTATGTGGTTGAACAAGAACTGAATCTGTCTCATACCGAAAGACAAGAATTGTTTAAAATATTGGAATTCGACTATCTGCCTGAAAATCGAAATTACCGCTACGATGTGTATTTGCTCAATTGCTCAACCCTGATTCGTGATCGTATTTTCTTGGTCACCAAACGATTTGAGTTACCAGAAGAAGAAAAAAACATCACCTACCGGATGACCCTCCAAGTCTACACCCATCATGCCCCTTGGGTGAGTCTGGGACTGAATCTACTATTGGGTGCCAAATCAGATGTTGAAGCCGATACCTGGGCTCAGATGTATTTACCAGAGAAGATGCACTACGCATTTGATCATGCATCAAGTGTTGACGGAGAGTCACTAGTTGCTTCCAGTACAAGCTGGCACCAGCCAGAAGAAGTTTCCATTAAACCATCTTGGTCGTATTTACCCAATATCATTCTGGCTGCTTTTGCCCTGCTGCTAGCATTTTATACTCGAAGTGAAGCCCGCAAACGAAAATGGTCGTGGCAGCTCGATCTGGGAATTCTGGTTATCTTTGGCTTGATCGGATGCGTGTTTTTCTTCATGAGCTTTGTGTCACTGCATCAAGCTAGCCATCTGAATTTTAACCTCGTCTGGGCCCATCCACTACTCTTGCTTCTACCCGCTGCACTGTTGATTAAGCCACTCAAATTGATTGCGTACCGATTTAGCAGAATAAACGCGATACTCATAGCAATTTACTTACTGGCAAATGTACTTGCCAACTTCCAGGTTATGCCCACAGCCGGCCTCTTCCTTGCCATTTTAATCATGCTCAGGCTGTTCAGAATTGGCGACCTCCACAATAGTTATGATCCTAAACCGAAGACCTAAGACCGAAGACCTAAGACCTAAGACCCAAATTAGTATGATGACCAAAGAGATAAGTGGTATTAAACTTGTTTATAATATGTTCTTGTTCTTGTTCTTTAGCTTTGTTCAGCATGGACAAGCACAGAATACAGCGAAACAAGATAGTTTGGATTTGC
>CAYUGX010000215.1:0-8545 GCA_964444375.1 uncultured Porphyromonadaceae bacterium
TCAAGTGAGGCAAGGATTCTATGGCGGACAGGCACAACGCCTGCAAGAAGGAAGGGATGAATTGCGAGTATGGGTACGGTACCCCTTAACTGATCGACTCACCCTCGGTCAAATGGAACGCATGAAGATTAAAACAGCATCCGGAGAATATCCATTAATCGAACTCGCTGATTATCATCTTGAACGAGGACCAGTAGCCATCAACCGTTTTAATGGATCAAGAGAAATCAGGGTGGAGGCTGAAACAGTCGATCCATTTGCTCCAGTGCCCGAGATCATCGCTCAAATTGAGCTAGACATTATGCCTGAATTAACCACTCTGTTTTCTGGTGTCAGATACATCTATCAGGGGCAGCAAAAAGCCAGTAATGAAGCGCTGAGCAAAGTATCGGGGTATTTTGGCATTGCCTTGATCCTTATGATCTTTGTAATGATCATCCATTTCAAGAGTGGCTGGCAAACCACCATTGTCATAATGATGATTCCATTCTCGATGCTGGGTGTCTTTTGGGGGCATGGTATTCACGCTAAACCGGTATCGATCATGAGTCTTTGGGGAATGATTGCACTAACCGGGGTAATCATCAACGATGCCATTGTATTCCTCTCAAAATTTGATGGTTTATTGCTGGAAGGTAAAAAAGTTAAAGATGCAGTTATTGAAGCCGGTAAGTTGAGGTTGAGGCCGATCTTACTTACTTCAATAACCACAACAATCGGCCTCTTCCCAATCATACTCGAGAAGAGTGTTCAGGCACAGTTTTTAATTCCCATGGCTATTAGTCTGGCTTATGGAGTTGCTATAGGAACCGTTTTTATTTTAATTTTCTTCCCGGTTGTCATCATGTTACTCAATGATTTCAAGGTCTTTCTGAACTGGGTTTGGACAGGTATTCGGCCCGAACGCGAAGCAGTTGAAATTGCCATTAAACATCAAAAGAGAAAAGAGTTATACCACAAGAATAATGGAAACTAATACAGGTATGAAGAACTTTATCGCATCACTGGCTCTTTCATTGGTAGCGGGATTATTAACTATTCTACCCGCTCAGGAATTAAGCCTTTCAGATGCCATTCAAAAAGCATTGGCCAATAATTTCGGTATCACCCTTGCTGAATATGACCAGGAAATTGCGCGGATTTCAAACTCCTGGGGAGAAGCGGGGCGTTATCCAGCGATTGACCTTGATCTTGGGTCAACGAATAATGTGAGTCTGGCAAAAGACAACAACACCGGTTCGAATCGATTGTCGGGAGGCGTTGGGCTCGGCTGGACCCTGTTTAATGGCTTCAGGGTCAATCTCACAAAAGACAAACTCGCAAAATTTGAGGATCTTGCAGAAGGTAGATTAGCCGTTGAGGTGGAAAACACAATTCAGGATGTTATTGATGCCTACTATTTCGCATTACTACAACAAGAGCGTAAGAAAGTATTCGAAAAAGTGACTGCCTTGTCTCGTGATCGTTTTGAAGCCGAGGAAGAACTCAAAGAATTGGGCAGCAGTTTATCATATGAGGTCTTACAAGCAAAAAACCTGTATCTAAGCGATCAATACAACCTGCTAAACCAAGAGATTCTGATCTCGACTACCGTACGTAACCTGAATTATTTAATGGCCGAAAACCTGAATCAAAATTGGAACATTGTGGACCCATTTGAGCACATTCCCCAAGACTTTGCTGCTGAAGAGTTGTTGTCAAAGCTGCAATCGAATAACACCTTGCTTCAAAACCAATACATTTACCTCGAAATCAGCCACACTGAAAAAGAATTGGCGAAGTCAGCCTTTTTTCCCAACGTTGGACTGAGCACAGGACTGTCCAATAGCTATACAAACCAGTTTATTCTGTCTGAGAATAATTCTACTTCAACAGCAATTTCACCATATGCTAACCTGACTTTACGTTACAATCTGTATTCGGGAGGAAAGCGAAATCGGGCCGTTCAAATTGCTGAAATCAGTGAAAATATAGCGCAAGTGGAAACACAGGATATGGAACAGCTGGTTTCGAATCAACTCATGAACGAATATGATGCCTACCAGGTTAGAAAGATTCAGCTCGATGTGGCCAGTGAGAGCCTTGAAGCCGCTGAGATTAACCTGGGCATAGCCGAGGAGAAACTCAAAACCGGGGCCATAAACTCATTCAACTACCGTGACATTCAACTAGTTTATCTGAATACGGCTATTCAACGCTTGCAAGCAATATATGCCCTGATCCAATCACACACGAATCTCACACGACTCACTGGTGGGTTTGTAAACGAATAAGCTAACTACCTCGCAGGTACAAGAACTTTTAAAGCGGTTTGATTCGAATAGATGTTGTTGATGGTGATGACGAGATCATTTCCCTCAAGGTGCTGCGTATATCCAGACCAATATTCAACTCCTTCTTGCAACAATTGTCCGTTAACATACAATTGAAGTGATTCACTTGGCCAATCATGAATTCGAATCGATGGGTTCACAAGTGGCTTCTCGGATGTTGCCTCCCATTGAAAGAGAATTTCTTTTTTCCCTACCGGATGGATAATTACAAAGCACTTCTCGTCGCGTTTGTATCCCTCGCTAACCAGGCCGTCGGTTTTCGTATCAAGTTCTGGTGGATTGTTCCATGATCTGGCCAGCTCAATCAAGTTTTTCATGTCTGATTTTTTCATTCCATACAAACCTGCCCAGTAACTTCTTCCGTTTTCTAGATCATGAATTATTGGATCTGATATTGGAAAACCTAAAAAATGAGCAGGACGATCATTTGCCTGGCTTACACGGCCATCGCAATAAGCCTGACCAACCGGCCAATGATTGCATGAACCCGGGTGATCAAGATTTCCGATATCACGGTCCATGATGTAATGCATGCGATTACCCGGTTCAAAGATGATGAAGGGATCATACTCAGATTTAAAATTGTGCTGCTGAATATTTGGACCATCGATGATATCTAAATCCTTTTCCTTTCTGGGATTATCGCAATACACCAGCTGCATTTGATCACCGGCCTGGTTGGCGATAGTTAAATAATCGACTTCCATGATATCACGTCGGGTCTGTCCCGGACCTGTGAGAGGCAAGGTTTCCTGAAACTGCCTTGGTCGCCCGAAATAGTCTGTTTTCCAGCTTACCTTGCGAATACCGGTAGCATCGGGATAGATGTAATAATATTCATCAATCCAGACTTCCCATCCGGTTTTTTCATTGACCACCCAATGTGTATCGTAGGCACTAACCGGAGCATAGCGCCAATGGATGACCTTTCGTGCCGGAGTATTTTCAATCAGTCTCACATGTGAATACTTACAATGTCGATCTTGCATGTGTTCTTTACATCCTTCTTCACCATTCCAGGTCTCGACGCTTTGATCACACATCCACTGATTGTTATCTGTAACCCAGGCTGGTGAGTAACGTGTTCCTCTCCAGAAGATGAGTTGAACAGGGGAGTTCTCAAAGGTTACAACTATATCGGGATCCGGACCAACCGGCCATTGCTCATCCCATTCAGGGTAATAGGTCAGATGGGTATAATATGCTTGAAACTGTCCTGTTTCCTGTGCTCTTGGGAGGTGACGGGCATGAATAGCCGGTTCAGGCAGACCACCCTGGTCAACAACTGTAAAAGCAGTGAGTAGAGTCTCATCCGGTAGGGCCTTATTGAACACCTTGAGCTCATCAATGATGCCGTCCAGTGAAAACCAATACGGTGTAATACCATTCTCACCGATGCGGTTGGATGGAAATACGGCATCATAATTCATCCCGATTCTTGGATCCGTTTTCGGGGCGAAAATGGGTTTACCAGTTGTCTTTAGTTCGGCTACAGGCTTACCGTCTATATACAAGGTCAATCCCACTCCACTTTCATATCGAGCAGCGATATGAGTCCATTGCCTCAATTTGACCGTGGCATCTGACAGTACAACCTGCCAGTTTCGGCCGCAATGCATGGTCAACCTGAGCTCGCCACGCGGGCCAATATCAAACGAAAAGCCACCGCTTTCGGCAGTCATCTGTGTGATGACCGGACACCAATTCCATGGATAGGCCGCCATCGCTATCCAGGCGGTAATGGTATAGGAGTCTGACAGATCTGACAATACTGATGGATCAGGTTGTAGGCAGGTGGTAAATCCATCCAGCTTAATGGCCTGTCCTTTGATACCCGGAACCAGCTTGTACCCGCCTTCAATCTGTTCAACATTTTCTTCAAAAGACCAGGATTGAATTAGCCCAGCATCCTGACCAATAAGAGCTGTGTGCGTTGTGAGTAAAAGCATAGCAGCACTCACTGAGATGGTGACAATAGCTTTCATAAATCGCATATTTCTTTTACGTAAAGGTATTCATATAAGCACTATATTTGTATATGTAATACAAATTGACTCAAAGGTGACAAGAATCGTACTTTTAATCGTCCTCTATTTTATTCAATTCACTTTTCATCCTGCATTTTCTCAAGATAGTTTGACACTCAAGGTAGTGGCTTTTGGTAACTCCACTACTGCATTTCGCCAAACGATAGACAGCGTTTATTCTGAGCGCTTACCTGATCTACTCGCTGAATCGGGAATCGAGTGCGAAGTAATTAATAGCGGCAAAGGAGGTAGCCATACCGGCTTTTTGTCAGACAATGGTAGACATCAGATTCATCATGCACGTGACCGCTTTCAACAAGCGGTTTTAGATCACCTACCGGATGTGGTCATTATTCAATTTGGTATTAATGATTCGTATGTTGATGAGGGTGATCAAGCCGGCTCCTCGAGAATACCGCTTAAGCAATATCGTGAAAATTTGCGGTTCATGATCAGGACATTAGACAGTGTTGGAGCACAAGTATTCCTCATGACACCGAATGCATTTGGTTCGCAAAAAGAAGCCTGGCGACACGAACGACTGGCCCGCTATGCTGATGCATGTCGTGATGTAGCCGGTGAAGAGTTTGCTAATCTGATCGACATCTACCAGTTTTTCCTAGATTATGGAGAAGGAAGACTCGTAGCTCGAGATTCATTATTACTGGATGGTGTGCACCCTAACGATGCCGGACACGGACACATTGCGAGAATGATTGCCAATGAGATTCGCATCAATCGGGCATCTCCTCCACGGTATCTGGGTGAACCATCTTCAAATGAAGGAACAACACTTGTCGCCGATATTAACAACCAACCAGTATTTGTATACAGACATGGAGATTGGGATCATGGCGGATTCAGCGATACCGTATTCTACCAGAAAACGCATGACAATGGACGTACCTGGGCTCAAGAGAAACCCCTGGTTATTACTCCCGGCAATCCGGCTCAATGTTTTTCGACCATTCATCCTGAAACAGGTGAATTTCTGGTTTTCTATTCAGACCGTGGAAAGAGTTTCATGCTGGCTCGTTCAGATCCCAATTGGAAAGAATGGACCTTTCAGGAAATGCATACGCCTGATGATACGCCGATTAATACCATTTCATACGGGAATGCTTTATGGGTTGACAATCAGAATACAAAGCGTGTCATCTGTGGTTTTCACGGTGGCGGATTGGGCTGTGGCACCTTTTATTCTGACGATGGTGGAGTAAGCTGGAATGTATCTGATCGTATCAATGTACCCAATTCTATTCCCAATATCTGGCAAACCGGAGCTGTAGAACCAACAATGATACAACGCAATGACGGTAGCCTCTTAATGTATATCAGAAATTCAAATTACCAGATCTGGCAAGCTGAGTCGTATGATTTTGGTGCTTCATGGACCGAGCCAGAACCCACTCAACTACACTGTGGAGACAACAGCTGGGTGACTCTGAAAAAGCTCAGCGATGGAAGAATTGTGTTGATCTGGAACAATGCAAAAGCACTCAGACCAGAAGTTACACTTGACAAATGGAATTTCACGGGTCGTGAGGTATTACACATGGCTATCTCTGAAGACGACGGTGAATCTTGGATCGGTTTCCGTGAGTTAGCCCTCGATCCGCTGCGCCATGGAGGTTTCATCAATCACCCAGGAGACAAAGGTTTGAACGAATCGAAAATTGTGGAAACCACTGACGGTAAGCTTTTGGTGGCGGTTGGGCAGGCACCTGGCCATCGCTCTTTCCTGATGGTTGACCCCGATTGGCTATATCAAACAAAGAGAACAAGTGATTTCTCAAACGGACTGGAAGATTGGAGTTGTCAGAAAATTATGATCAGGCCTGCTATCTACAAAAGGTGGTATCACCATAATTACGAGCGAAAACTAGGCGCCTCTCTGGTCGAGCATCCCACTGATCCTGAAAGACAGGTCCTCCATATCAAGCGTGAAAATGACACTACTGTTTTTAGTCAACGTGATGGTGCGGTATGGAATTTTCCGGCCGGGAAATCCGGACAGATCCAAATAACTCTTCAACTCAATGAAGGATTTAAAGGCTGTCACATTGCCCTGAATGATCGCTGGTTTCAACCCAGCGACAACCAGGGCAGGGAAACGGCCATGTTTGTTCTGGATATCCCTGGAAGTAGAAGGATCTCGCCTGAATTTACATTCGATCCAGAAAGGTGGTATACCATAAGTCTACAATGGGAAGAAGCTGATGAGATAAGGAAAGCACACTGCCGGGTTTTGATTGATGACCAGGAAATCGCTCAAATTCCTTGTCTGAATCGAAGTTCTTTTGGAGTCTCATATCTTCGACTGAGATCCCAATCAAGAAATACGGATCAGGCTGGAATAATTGTTTCAGCTGTCCAAGTGAAAACCAAATAGGAAGTTAATATGAGCGAAAGAAAGCAAATTAGCCTGATTTTTTCCTTGTTCATTCTTAGCGCTATACTGCTAAGTTCTTGTACAGCAAGGCCCGATAAGCCAAACATCCTATTCATCCTGGTTGACGATCTGGGTTGGAGTGATGTTGCCTATAATGGCAGCCGGGTATATGAAACTCCAAGGATAGATCAGTTGGCTGCTGAGGGAATTGTGTTCACTAGCTTTTATGCAGCTGGTCCGGTTTGTTCTCCTACCCGCGCCTCAATCCTAACGGGTAAATACCCGGTTAGAACTGGAATAACAACCTATTTATTAGAACCTGCTCGGGATCCAAAACATATCGAAAATCATCTCAGTCTGGATGAATTAACTATCGCAGAGGCACTTAATGAGAATGGTTACACAACAGGCTATTTTGGGAAATGGCATTTGGGGTATTCCTCAGCGCACTGGGCTGCGGTGCAGGGCTTTGATGTAGCCATCGGTGGGATGGATCTCCCCTGGGCATGGAAAATAGCTCATCCTGATTCAACACCTCCAGATTTAGACAGAAGCATGGGACACCCACGGTTCTTTAGTCCACATCATTTGACATTTATGGAGAATGGTCCTCAAGGGGAGTATCTAACAGACAGATTAACAGATGAAACGATCAGTTTTATAGAAGATAACCTGGATCAACCGTTCTTTGCCTTTCTCTCCTTTCATACAGTGCACACCCCCCTGCAGGCCAAAAATGAGATTGTCGAAAAGTATACACAGAAGATGAAGAAACTTGGTTTGGATACCAAAGCCGAGTTGAATCCTTCAGAGAAGCAATTCCAGAACAATCCCAATTATGCCGCCATGGTTGAACACATGGATCACAATGTGGGGCGGTTAATCGATTGTCTTATTAAGCACAATCTGGAAGAAGAAACAATACTGATTTATACCTCAGACAATGGGGGAAAAGGAAGTGTAACATCAAACTTTCCCTTAAAAGGGATGAAGCATAATTTGGATGAGGGCGGGATTCGCGTACCAACCATTGTCAGATGGACAGGAAAAACCACCCCAAATACTACTGTCGATATTCCATTGATAACTAATGATTTCTACCCAACACTACTGGAGCTAGCTCAGCTGCCCTTACATCCTGACCAGCATATCGATGGAATGAGTATCAGTCAAATCATACTTAATGCTGACACACATTTTGACCGTGGACCCTTGTTTTGGCATTACCCGCACGGTCGGATGGAAGGAGCAGTGCGATCAGGCGATTACAAGCTTCTTTTGAATTACAAAACTGGTTCATCAAGACTTTACAATCTGAGCACTGACCTGAGTGAAAAGCAAGACTTATCTGAAATCCAACCAGAAAAGAAATCAGAGCTTGATGTTCTTTTGAGAACCTGGCTAGTTGAAGTAGGGGCCAGATACCCAGAAAACTTCGTGAAGAAATGAAAAGTAAATTGATTATCCTAACCGTATTGATTTCAAAGGCAATGGGGGGATGCGTTCCATCAAGCTTAACACCACAATCGTCACCTAATGTCTTATTCATTGCTGTTGATGACATGGCTGACTGGCTTGGCTGCATGGGTCATCCTGATGCCATTACACCCAATATGGACAAGCTTGCCTCCCAAGGGATTCTCTTTACCCAGGCGTATTGTACCTCACCGATTTGTGGACCATCAAGGGCGGCAATTCTGACCGGGCAAAGACCAGAGACCACAAAAGTGTATCACAACAGAGGCACCTATATTGACTATGTACCAGAGGCAACTGCATTCCCTGAGTATTTC
>CAYUGX010000216.1:0-8509 GCA_964444375.1 uncultured Porphyromonadaceae bacterium
ATAGGGGCTCAGGTTTACCCCCTATATTCAATCCTTTACGCTGACCAACAGTAAAGAAATGTGCGCCCCGGTGCTCACCAATGGATTCGCCCATTTCTGGATCAAACGGATAAGGTGCCGCCAGCGTTGCTAAATCTTCTGGATGACTCTTTCGTCCCATGTTTGATGATTCAGGAATTTCAATAACACGCCCTGGTCGTGCCTCCAACTGCTGTTGAAGAAATGTAGGTAAATCAACCTTTCCAATAAAACAAATACCTTGTGAGTCTTTGCGATCGGCATTAGCCAATTGTTGTTCCTGAGCAATCTTACGAACCTTAGGTTTGTCAAGATTACCAATTGGAAACATTGCAGTTCGCAATTGCTCCTGGCTGAGTTGACATAGGAAGTAACTTTGATCCTTATTATTATCCCGCCCAGCCAATAAACGGTTATAAGTGGTGCCATTAACCAATAATGAATCCTTACGACAATAGTGTCCGGTCGCTAAAAAATCTGCTCCCAGTTTACTTGCCTCATTGGCAAAGGCGTCAAATTTGATTTCGCGATTACAAAGAACATCGGGATTTGGTGTACGACCAGCTTCATATTCGTTGAATAAATAATCGACTACCCGCGTGCGGTAAGGGCCACTTAGATCAACCTCATGAAAAGGAATAGATAGCTTTTTGGCCACCATCTCAGCAAACAAAACATCATCTTCATAGCTACAACTAGCCGATTTCAATCCAGTTGTATCGTGCCAGTTACGCATAAACAGACCCACTACGTCATACCCTTGCTTCTTCAGCAAATAAGCAGCCACGCCCGAATCAACTCCACCCGATAATCCAACAACAACCCGTTCTCTTTTCATGGTGGCAAAGATAAATAAAAGTAAAGTGCCATTTTTTTACTCACAATCAATAATAATCATGGGAAGTTTGTAATTTTTCGAGCTGTTTGCTGACCAATTATCAAAAAACAAAATTATGCTTGTTTCATCCCGAGAGGAGTTCATTCATAATATTGAGGAAAACCAGGGCATCTTGCACAAAGTCTGTGGCATGTTTTGTTCAATCACTGCTGACAAAGAAGACCTGTATCAAGAGATTATCCTGCAGTTATGGAAGTCCTGGCCAAAATTCAGAGGCGACAGTAAAATTAGCACCTGGATGTACCGGGTGGCACTCAACACGGCCATTTCGATGACTGCCCGTAACAAGAAGCATAAAAACACCAGGCAACTTGATCAGCAGTCTTTCAAACAAGCCGATGAAGGGGGTAGTGCCATCACCCAGGAAGACATCCAATTGCTGCATCAAGCGATTGCCACACTGTCTGAAATTGAGCGTGCCATTATATTACTTTATCTAGAAGAAAAGTCTTATGACGAAATAGCTGAAATTCTCGGAATGACTCGCACCAATGTGGGTGTTAGGATTATGCGGATAAAGAAAAAGATTGAACGGGTTATGAAAAAAGAATTGGTAATATGAAAGAATCAGTAGACATCAGGCAATTATGGCAAGAGACCAGCCAGAAAATCGCTGAAACCCATCAATTGACCCGACAGATCATCGAAAAAGCCATTGAATCAAAATCAAACGATATTATTGCTCAATTTATACGCGAAAAACGCACGGGCATGATCAGTGGAGCACTTCTTATTCCGGTTATCATGGCTGGTATACTTATCTCATTCCCAATCACCTGGTATAGCTTGACCCTTGTTGCCATTCTGGGTTTGGGTATACTATTTGGTATTGTAGAAGGATTAAAAAACCTGAAGAAGATCAAGATGATTGATGAATCTTGTTCACTTCAGGAAAGTCTTAGTCAAAAGCTGGAATTTCTGCGAAAGAACTTCAAGAGAGGTAAAGTATTAGCGCCTATTGTAGGTATAGGTTTTTATGTGCCTGTTATGTTGATCTATAGATACATGGAATATGGAAGCTTGGATATGACTCAAAATGATCTGATCGTTTTGCTGGTATCAACAGTGTTTATCGTTGCAGTCAGCCTCGGTATTATTCGCTTTCAGCAGTACAAATACATTAAACCATTAGAAGAGTGCCTGACTGAGCTTGAAAACATGGATCCACCAGCAGCCAACACCAAACCCAGAATAAATCTTGGATTAGTGATCGCCATACTATTGATTGTCAACCTCATCATTTATGTTCTGGTTACCATTTTACACTAGTTTTGCCTGAATACATGGCATAAAATTTGTACCTTTTGAGGAAACTGCATACCATGAAAAAGGGCACCTTACTCAAAAACAAAGGCAAAAAAGGACTCATCAGGGGATTATTTGGGTTTTTCAGTCTCTCTGCCATGCTTTTCATTTTCCAGGCATGCTATGGCACACCACAAGATTTTGGATTGGATGTGCGAATTCAAGGAAGTGTAACTTCTCAAGACGAGGGTACCGTTTTACGCAATATCAAGGTCAGCCTGGGTAATGAACAATATACCAATACCGATGAGAATGGTAGATTTGAAATGTACTGCCCGAGACAGGACAATTACCAACTGCGATTTGCTGATGTAGATGGCAATGAAAATGGTGCCTTCCTGGATTTGGATACTGTATTAAATCTGATTCCAGAACAAGAAGTACTCACAGTTGATGTCAAAATGAAGGATTAAATTAATTCGTTTGAAAGGTCAGCGACTTACACCAAAGCAAACATTGCTGCTTTCTTTGTTTCGAAAATACAAGACAGCTGAAAAAGAACTTCATCCATTAACATATTTGTTCTGGGAATGCACACAAAGATGCAACCTGAACTGCCTGCATTGTGGTTCAGATTGCTCACATGATGCCACTGTTGCCGATATGCCCGCTGAAGATTTTCTGTCAACAGCCAAACGAATTATTGATTCAGGTATCACTGAACACCCCACAGTGGTGATAACAGGTGGTGAACCGCTTCTACGTAAAGACCTACCTGAAATTGGGCTAAGTCTTCGAAAGATGGGCTATCGGTGGGGAATCGTCACGAACGGAATGGCACTGACCGAAGACCTGTTCATGAAGTTGCTGAATGCAGGTATGGGTGCAATCACCCTTAGCATTGATGGCTTCGAAGCCAACCATAATTGGATAAGAAGACATAAGAATGCATATAATCGTGCTCTTCAGGCACTGGAATTGATCACCAAATTTGATCGATTAGAAAGTGATGTGGTAACTTGTGTAAATAAAAGAAATCTGGATCAGTTGGATGAATTGGCAATTCTTCTCGAAAAGAAGGGATTACAATCATGGAGACTCTTCACCATAACCCCTATTGGTCGTGCAGCAGCTGTGGATGACTTTTCACTTACGCCGTCAGAATATGAAAGACTACTCCAATTTATTGTCAAACAGAAATCTACCGATAACCAACTCAAAGTCAACTTCAGCTGTGAATCATACTTAGGATCCTACGAGGGTAAAGCTAGAGATGGTCTCTTCTTTTGTCGCGCCGGAATCAATATCGGATCAATCCTAATCGATGGTTCTATTTCTGCTTGCCCGAACATAGACAGAAAGCTCGTCCAGGGCTCTATTTATTCCGATTCTTTTGCTGACATATGGCAAGATCGTTTTAAGTCCTTTCGTGATCGATCATGGACAAAAGAAGGTATTTGTTCGAGCTGTAAAGAATTCAAATATTGTGAAGGCAGTGGTTTGCATTGGTGGGATATGGAATCAGGAAAACTGATGAATTGCTATCATCATCAATTGATCAACTCTTCAAATTAAGCATTTTTAACCTTTGTAGACTGACATTGAGGTAGGCTAGAATGCTGCAAATAAGATAATTTCAGGTTATTTATATATAGTCCAAATTGACAAAAGCTGTTGAACTGTGGACTATCATGTCTATTTTTGAGTGATCGAAATGGCATGATGAAACGGATCAAGCAATGCATAATTGCCTTTTTGTTGTTGCCCATCATAGGCTGGGTTGGATACAACTATTCGTTTAACTTGCATATGCATAAGCTTGAAGCGGGTTTTACCATCGCCCATGCTCATCCATTGGGAACCGCTTCCCTGCCCGATCCCGTTCAACCTCAACATCAGCATACGGGCAAACAGCTATTGTTGTTGGATCAACTAACCCATTTGCTTTTTACAGCCATAGCAATTGGGATGCTGACCCTATTGATGGTCAGACAAAAACACCAACACTATTTTAACCCGGTCAGGAGTCGTGAAATTATACTGGAGCATTCAGCCAATTACCAACGGGGCCCCCCGTGGTAGGTTTTACGTTTGTAGAACAAATCCAGTATTAATAATTACACACTACCATGATCAAATACAGTATCCTGGTGGTTCTGTGTATAGTCTTTTGCATAGAAAGCGCAGAAGCCCAGCAGAACCGCAACCGAAAACAACAACAAAGCCAACAGAAAGGTAAAGTTCGCAGCATCAATGAACTTGACAGTGTCCTTCATCTTGTTGAAGCCTATCTTTCAGAGAAACAAGAAGAAGACCGGCTACGTGAATTGATGGAGCAAGCTGAGCGCCTGGGCAATCAAACAAAAGACACGAAAGTAAATCTGAATAAGAAATTCCACAGTGGGGTGAGACGGCAACAAGGTTTGAATCCCAATCTGAGCTTGGGTGGAGATTTTTTCATTATTGGTTCAAATGCAGATAATGAATCCCTGAATCAACCAAGCCATTTCAGTTACGGGAACAATGGGATGTTTCTCCGTGAGTTGGAATTGGGACTTGAATCACCATTAGATCCCTACACCCGAGGTAAATCTTTCATTTCCCTGACCGAAAATGGAATCAGCATTGAGGAAGCCTATATCGAAGTGCTCAATCTACCCTTAAACATGAACCTCAAATTAGGCTTATTCAACACCGAATTCGGGCCCTTAAATAGGTATCATGATCATGCCCTCCCCCAATTTGATCGGCCAAGGGCTCTGGTCAGCTACTTTGGTAATGGGAATTTTGGAGGAACAGGTTTATCGGCTAATTTCATGTTACCCAGGCTATTGTGGGCTGATGCTAGTAGTTTGGAAATAGCCATCATTCATGGCGAAACCCCAGCAACTTTTGCAAGTGGATCACCTTGGTTAGTTCAGGGAGTAGGTCACTTCAAAAACTACTACGACATCAATGACAACAGTTACTTTGAGTTTAGTCTTAACTCTGCAGTGGGTAAAAATCCAACCGGTTACGAACTCAATGAGCAGTTTCTGACCAGTGTCAATAGCCTTGGACTCACTTACAAATGGGTACCAGCTGGCCGGGCCAAATACCGCACTTTTGACTGGAAGTCTGAACTTTTTTATGTGACGTATCAAGAAGATCAGGTACTTCCTGCCCAAGTTAGTAAAGGCTTCTATTCGAGCATTCAAAATAAACTTTCTGCTCGTTGGTGGATCAGTGGTCGAATTGGTTATACTGAGGCTCTGCGTTCTCCAGGAGAATATCAATGGGATTATACTGCAGCGCTCGATTTTTGGCAAAGTGAGTTCGTATTTTTTAGGTTACAGTACCAATATAACAATCGGGTCAACTGGTTCGTTTCGAATGAGCAATTACCCTCTGATCACACTTTGCTATTCCAGATATGCTGGGCTATGGGGCCGCATAAGCACGAAGCCTATTAAGCAGGAATTAAGAGTAAGAGTAAGATTAGGAACAAGATTAAGAATATGGAAAAGATTAAGATATGAAGAAAGTAATAAGTGTTGTATTTGCTTTACTGTTTTGCATTATGGCAAATGCCCAAATCAAGGTGGTGTGTTCATTTTCGGATTATGCATCCATTGTGAAAGAAATTGGTAAAGAACAAGTCACGGTTGAATATATTGGTCAGGGGACACAGGATCCCCATTTCATTCCCCCAAAGCCAAGTTTTGCCATGTTGCTGAAAAAGGCAGACATGTGGGTTACAACAGGTATGGATTTGGAAATCTGGTCAAGTACTTTATTGGATAAAGCCCGCAACAAGAAAATAATGGATGGGGCAAATGGATTTGTCTCAGTTTCAGATGGAGTTATGGTTTTACAGAAAGTAGAAAAAGCGGATCGTACTGAGGGAGATGTACACCTATTGGGTAATCCTCATATTAATACTGGACCAGTCCATTGGAAAGTGATGGCAGATAACATTACAATCGGTCTGATGAAGGTTGACCCTGAGAACTCGACATTTTATGAGCAGAACCGTGATGAATTTAAAGACCGGGTGGATCGAAGGCTATTTGGTGATACATTGGTTGATCTTTTTACAGGAGATGCACTATCTAAAATGCTGATTAATGGCACCCTGATGACATTTTTAGATAACGATTTTGAAGGAGAACCACTAAAGTCTCAGCTGGGTGGTTGGATTGCCGAGGCATTGCCATTACGAGATATGCGGGTAATTGCTTATCACAAAAACTGGGCCTATTTCGCAGACAATTTTGGAATCAACATCATTGGGTACATCGAACCGAAACCCGGGATACCACCATCGGCCAGGCATGTACAGTACATGACGAAACTGATTAAAGAACAAGACATTAAAATGATGCTGGTAGCCAGCTATTTTGAAAAGAAATCACCCCAGATGATTGAGGACAAAACAGGAATCAAGGCAGTTTATCTGCCATTGTTCGTACATGGCGTACCCGAAGTAACTGACAACTTTGAGTTAGTAGATTATTGGATTGATCAACTTCTTCAGGCGAAGCACTAAAATCATGGAAACAATCATATTCTTAGGCCCACCGGTAGCAATTGGCATACTGCTGGCAGTAATTTTAGGTTATTATGGAAATCATATCCTATCCAGAGGAATTATTTTCATTGATATTGCAGTGGCCCAAATTGCTGCACTGGGTACTATGATTGGACTCCTATTGGGTTTTGCAGATTCATCAATGGGTCTTCAATTGGTTTCCTATCTGTTTACCGTACTAATCATTGGACTATTTGCCTATACCAAGTTCGATAAGCAAAGGATTCCCCAAGAAGCCTATATCGGGATAATCTATTGCATTGGGCTTGGGCTAGCCTTGTTACTCGCAGAACGAATACCTGGTGGATCAAACTACATTTCCAAAACTATAACAGGCAACATCTTATGGACAACCTGGAAGGATGTTTTAGTTAGTGGAATACTATTTAGCTTAATCGGAATCTATCTCGCTATTTTCCATCGCAAGTTTCGGAATGTTTCGCTACATGAAGGTCAAGCGATAAACCTTCGATCCTCCCGAATGTATGACTTGCTCTTCTATGTCAGCTTTGGAATTGTGATCGTAAAGGCGGTTCCGATTGGTGGGGTTTTCCTGGTGTTCATTCTTCTTATCGCACCAGCCGCCTCTATCACTCTATTCACTTCAAACTGGAAGAAACGTGTTTGGGGTGCCTGGATAATAGGAATAGTGGGCACAACGGCAGGCATATATAGCAGTCATTTTTTAAACATATCAAACGGCCCAGCCATTGTGTGTCTACTGGGATCTACTGCTGTCATATTAACCATCTGGGTTGTATTGAATAAACCACGGACCAAAACACAGGAGGAAGCGTAATGGACATTGTTGTATTTATGGCAGCACCCCTGGTAGCCATCTTGTTAATGGGTGGTATCCTGGCATATTTTGGCATTCATGTACTTAAACGTGAAATCGTGTTTATCGATATCGCATTGGCGCAAATCGCTGCTCTTGGAGGTACCGTAGCCCTGGTGATTTTTCCTCATGATCACAGTGCTCATGGACATGAAGGAAGCGATCATTTTAAGGAGTACATATTGGCTCTACTATTTACGACCATGGCGGCAGGATTGTTTTCAATCATGAAAAACCGTAAAGTAAAAATCCCACTCGAAGCACTTATAGGTATTTGCTACGCAGTAGCCACAACAGCCATGGTTATCATCCTGGATAAAGGTGCAGGCGGAGATGTACATATTCATGATATGTTATCTGGTGCGATTCTGTGGGTAACCTGGACCGAAATACTCAGGTTAAGCATTATCATTATTGTCGTAGCTGGTTTTCATTATTTCGCGCGAAAACAAATGATGGGTTTAAGTGACCACTATCACAAATCTGATTACATACCGACCAGTCGAAAATGGATGGATTTCCTGTTTTACTTTGGGTTTGGATTGGTCATAGTCGAAGCTGTTCAAATAGGTGGGATTCTCACCGTTTTTGCCCTGTTGATTATCCCAGCATCAGTATCGCTGCTATTTTTCACAAGTTGGAAATCACGCATCCTTTCAGGCATGGCACTTACCACTTTGTTGGCCATTCCCTCATTATGGATGTCGTGGAATTGGGATGTACCTGCCAGCCCTGTGCTTATTTTGTTTTTAGGTATCACTCTGGTAGTAACAGGTATAATTTATCAGCTAAAAAAAAAGAATCAAATAACACACTAATTATTAGTCGTCACGCCGATTCCGCTGGTAATTGGGGAAGGTGATCAAATAGAATACCAGGGTGCCAACCAGGATCATTATTGCTGATATTATGAATGATATAGACAATGAAAACTGATCAG
>CAYUGX010000217.1:0-7175 GCA_964444375.1 uncultured Porphyromonadaceae bacterium
CGGTATTCAACCCGGTGTTGATAATCCCGATCAAGTAGAAGTAATCAGAGGCCTAAAGGTGCACGACCGGGTTGTTACTGAAGGATTTGAAACTTTGGGCAATCGATCTAAAGTCAAGATCATTCGCTAGTATTAATTAGGAAAACTCATTGCTATGAGGAAAATTACACAGTTTTCTGTGAATAATCCGGTCACAGTAACCATGTTGGTGCTGGCGATTGTTTTACTGGGTGTCATTTCGTTTGGTAAGCTGGGCACCGACCTGATGCCTGAAATGAATAATCCACGCATCTTCGTTGAACTCACCGCTGGAGAAAGGCCACCCGAAGAAATTGAAAAACAATTTGTTGATCAGATAGAATCACTGGCCATCAGACAAGCCGATGTAGTCGGTGTGTCATCAGTGACGCGCGTAGGAACTGCCCAGATAACGGTTGAATATGCCTGGAACAAAGACATGGACAAGGCCTACCTCGAGCTGCAAAAAGCGTTGGGGAACTTTAACCAGGGCGGTGATCTTGATGAAATTTTGATCACCCAACACGACCCAAATGAGACCCCGGTATTGCTCGTCGGTATGAAGAATGAGAGCATTACCGATATGAATGAGTTACGCAAAGTAGCTGAAAACTATATCCGGAACGAATTAATCAGACTCGAGGGAGTTGCTGACGTAAAGCTTGAAGGCCAAGAAGTAAACCAGGTGGTGATTCAGACCGATCCCTACCGGATGGAAGCCTTTGGCGTGAGCACCAATACCATAAGTGGTCAAATACAAAACTACAACCGGAACGTCTCAGGAGGCAGTATTGTCGAGATGGGAACCCAATATGTGATCAAAGGGGTTAGTGTTTTTGAAGAACTCGACGATTTAAGGAGCCTGATCATTGGTTTCCAGACTCCACAAGTGGCAACAAACACCGAGGAAGCCGAACGGGTTCCTGTCTTTCTAAGGGATGTAGCAAGCGTTGAATTTGAAAATAAAGAACCCATCAATATTGTCAGAATCAACGGTGAACGTTGCATCGGGCTGGGTATCTATAAAGAACCCAAGTTCAATACAGTCAAATCAGTTGAAGAACTCGAGAAGGCATTTATTGATATCGAAAGGGCTTTGCCCGGTTATTCCTTCCAGATTATTACAGATCAGGGGGCATTCATTTCTAGCGCAATCGGTGAAGTTCAGGACGCAGCCTTGTATGGGATAATTTTTGCGGTATTTGTCCTCTTTCTCTTCCTCAGAAGAATTGGAACTACCCTGATTGCCAGCATCGCAATTCCAATATCCATTATAGCCACTTTTAACCTGATGTTTTTCAATGGCCTCACTATAAATGTGATGACATTGGGTGGTCTTGCACTTGGAGCAGGTATGCTGGTTGACAATGCCATCGTAGTGATGGAAAATATTTTCAGAAACCTGCAAAAAGGATTATCAGTCAAAGAAGCCGCCATTACCGGTACAGCTGAAGTGGGTGGAGCCATTATCGCCTCAACGCTCACCACTATTGTGGTATTTTTACCGATAGTTTATATCCAGGGAGCTTCTGGTGAGCTTTTTAAAGATCAGGCCTGGACAGTTGCCTTCTCTTTGCTAAGCTCATTGCTGGTGGCGATTCTGGTTATTCCAATGTTGTTCTCACGGTTCATCCGGATAAAATCACCAAAACAAATCGAAAAAGCAATTGGATTCAAGTGGTATCCAAGAGTTTTGGCCGGTTTTCTACGAGTGAAAGTGCTGATTATCATTCTTGCCACCCTGCTAATCAGCGGGGCCGTGCTGCTGGTGCCCATGATCGGCAGCGAATTCATGCCAAGAACAGAGACCCGTGAATTCACCATGGAGGTCAAACTGGCAGAAGGCACTCAGATTGAACGAACTGAACAGACGGTTAATACCCTGGATATGATGATTCAGGATTTAATAGGTGATGATCTTGAAACCCTGTATGCCCGAATCGGACCGGCATCTTCAGGATCAGATCAACAGTCGATTTTTTAAAATTAGAAAACGGCTTCTATCAAAATCAGTTTGAAAGACGAGTCTGTCGTGGCTTCGAATATCATCGTCGCCCAACTGGGACAGATGGTGGCCAATATGCCGGATATCGAGGTTAAGTTTGTTCAGGATGAGACTGCTCTGCAAGCAACCCTGGGTACCGATGAAGCACCCATTGTTGTTGAAGTAGTGGGTGAAGAGTTCGATCTCATTGAACCACTCACCAAACAGGTGTATGATATGATGGTGGGCTCAGCTCATTTATTCAATATTGAGGGAAGTTTCGATGAAGGTGCCCCTGAAGTTGAAATCGTTATTGACCGCTATCGTGCAGGTATTTACAATATTACGATTGATCAAGTCATTAGTCAATTGGGATCTCTACTTACCGGCAGTGAAGCTGGTGAGTTCGAGTATGAAGGGGAATTGAAAGATATTATTATCAAACTACCGGATGTGACCATCGGGCAATTGGATGATGTAGTACTCACATCGGGTACCACCGAATTACGACTGAGTGACGTTGCTTCGATAAATATAATTGAGGCACCTAAAGAAATCATCCGAACCAATCAGAACCGCGTCGGACAGGTATCTGCTCAAATACGGGATGATATGCCCTTTGACCAGGTCATCACGGAATTAAATGAGCAATTTACTACCATCACGATGCCTCCAGGCTACTATATCCGGCAGGCAGGTGAAGAAATCAAACGCACAGAATCAATGGGTAACTTGCGCTTTGCTTTAATACTCTCATTGATATTGGTATACATGGTGATGGCATCTCAATTTGAGTCGCTCATTCATCCTTTTACCATCATTTTGACCGTACCTTTGGCAGCCGTAGGAACTGTTTTCCTATTCTTCCTGATGGGACAAAGTCTGAATATCATGGCACTGATTGGCTTGGTGATGTTGATCGGTATTGCGGTCAATGACTCCATCATTCTGGTGGATGCAATTAACCAACTTAAACGAGGTGGAATGAGTCGAAAAGAAGCCATTATACAGGCCGGACATCAGCGTATACGGCCTATTATAATGACCAGTTTGACTACAATTCTGGCCCTGTTGCCGCTGACCATAGGCTTTGGAGAAAGTGCATCATTGAGGGCTCCTATGGCCCTGGCTGTTATTGGTGGACTGGTCACCTCTACAATTCTAACGCTCATAGTCATACCTTGTGTGTATGATGTCTTAGACCGGTTTAAAGCCTGGCTCATACCGGCAAAGAAAACAGCATAAGCAAATAATATGAACGCTGTAATAAATAGGAAAACACTGATTGGGATGCTTTTTATCGGGTTATCGATACTCGGTTTTGTGTCTTATCAGAATTTGTCTGTTGAACTGTTTCCGAATGCAGTGGCTCCTCAGCTGATTGTTAATGTGACCTCTCAGCTTGAAGTGGATCCCAGTTACATGGAGAAACAGGCCATAATACCTATTGAGGGAGCTGTGGGCACCCTGGATAACATTAAGGAAATTAGCTCAAATGCTTCACGACGTCGGGGAATGGTGTACATTTCCTATCAGGAGGATGTGGATATTCAATATGCTGAATTGAAACTCCAGGAGAAGATGAATGAGTTGAGGGATGAACTTCCTGAGGAGTTTATGACGACAGTTGTGAAAGTTGATCTTGAAGCAATGTCCAACCAGGCCATGAGCCTCGAGGTCAGGGGATCAGGGGGCGTAAACCGGATCAGGAACATTACTGATGAGGATATTGTTCCGAAAATTGAGAATATTGACGGTATCGCCGGTGTCGAGGTATATGGTGGCCGGGAGAAATCACTGGAAATCACACTTGACGAAGAGGCTTGTGAAGCCTATGGTGTAACCGCGTTTCAAGTAAGAAATGCATTGACCCAAAACAGTCAGGCGAGAACTTTTGTTGGCCCGGCATTGGATGGACAAAGGCGGATTTTTGTACATGTAAGTGCTGAATATACCCGATTGGGTGAAATCGAAAACCTGGTGGTCAAACCATCGGGGCCGATTTTGCTGGGAGACGTTGGAGAAGTGTATTTTGGTGTTAAAGAAGAGACCTCGTATTCAAGAGTGAATGGCCAGGAATCGGTGGTCATGAGCCTGATAAGTGACTCACAGTCTAACCTGATTGATTTGTCACACGATGTTGAGGATGTTGTTGCCGAACTGAATACACAACTAGCCGCACTCGATATTGAAGTCGTTGTTCAGGAGAATATGGCTGAACTGATGGAAACCAACATCGATGAAATCATTAACCTGGCAATTTCTGGGGGAATCTTGGCCATTTTCATTCTGTGGATCTTCCTGAGAAACCTGAGATTGGTTTTCGCGATTGCCCTGGCCATCCCAATGTCGGTGTATACGGCTTTTAACTTCTTTTATGCCGCAGATATCAGCATCAATAGCCTGACTCTTGTAGGTATGGCTCTGGCCATCGGTATGCTTATTGATAATTCGGTAGTGGTGCTTGAAAATATTTACCGGCATGCATCACGAGGCGCTTCGCCCAACGATTCGGTACTAAAAGGTACCCGCGAAGTCTGGCGGTCTATCGTGGCGGCCACATTGACAACGATAACCATTTTCCTTCCTTTTATCTTCTCAGAGGAATATTTTATACGATTGTTAGGTAGTCACATTGGAGTATCCATTATCTCAACCTTGCTGGTTTCTTTGCTGGTGGCCTTGTTGTTTATTCCGATGGTCACCCACTTTTTCATGGCCCGAAGTAGGGCAGCCAATCGTTCTATGGCCTACCAGAAAATCTCATTACACAACCGGCTGATTCAGACCTATGTGCTGATATTGAAGGCAAGTATGCGTCGTCCGGCCTGGACAATCATGGGAGCCTTGGTACTATTCTTTGTGACCATTTTCATTGCACTGGCGATCTCAACCAATACCTTGCAAGAGGCTGAAACTCGCGAGATTCAAATGAGCGTAACCATGCCTGGAGGCTCAACCCTTGAAACAACGGATCTAACGGTAAGAATCATTGAGGAAAAGTTGATGGACCTCGCTGAACGAGAAGACCTCACAGTCAATGTGCGTGAAGAAGAAGCCACCATATCCATGCAGTTAGTGGAAGATTTTCAGGATATTGAAGGTCGATCGCTGGCTGCCATTAAGCAGGACATGGAACGTCGTGTTGATGATATTCGAAATGTTGAGATTGACTTCGAAGAGTTTTCGACCAGCACCGGATTTGGTGGTGGTGGCGGAGGAGGAGGCCGGAACAATGGAGGTGGGTTCGAAGCATTCATGGGAATTGGTACCCAGCAAGAATCTGTGGTGTTGAAAGGACAGGATTTTGATGTACTCAAAAATGTGGCCGAAGACATCCAGTATTATATGGAAGAGTTAGACAACATCGCCAATGTTAATCTGAGTGTTGCCGCCAATCGTCCTGAAGTACATTTGGCTTTCAATACTCAGGAAATGGGTGAACGCAATGTGGCATTGAACTCAGTTTCAGGTGAATTGGGTTCTTTTCCATCTGAAATCACCTCAGGTGCACAGTTTAAAGAAGGCAATGAGGAGTACGATATCATCATCAAAATGGATGTTCCCGAAGAAGACACGGAACGAACCATGGATGAGCTGAAAGAATTACGCATACCCTCGGCTGATGGAGAGGCGAATTACGAGTTACAGGAGTTGAGTCAGGTATTTTATTCACGTGGTTTGTCTGATATAGACCGGGTAAATCAGGAAAAACAGGTGACACTAACCTTTCGTTTCGAGAATGAAGTGAATAATTCAAAAGCCTTGCTTGATGCAGCGCGATTGGAGATCGATGAACTGGTCGCGGGGATCAATATACCGTCTGGCGTGGCCGTTGAGGTGATTCATGAAGAGGATCAATTTAAAGAGTTCTATTTCCTGATAGCTGCTGCTTTTATTCTGATATACATGATTTTGGCTGCAGTTTTTGAATCTTTCGTCATCCCTTTTGTATTAATGTTTACGATTCCTCTGGCAGGAATCGGATCATTCCTTGCCCTTATCTTTACCAAAAACTCATTGCTGAATGCTAATACCCTGATGGGTTTTATGATCTTATTGGGGGTGGTTGTAAACAATGGAATAATTCTGATTGACTATGCCAATATCCTCAGAAAGAGAGGATTCAGGCGATCCAGGGCATTGATGTCAGCGGGATTGGCCAGAATTCGTCCCATCCTGATTACTGCTGTTACTACCTGCGTGGCCATGTTGCCACTCGGTATGGGTAAAGCTGAATATGTGAGTTTAATGGGTGCGCCCTTCGCAATCACCGTGATTGGTGGCTTGAGTGTAAGCACCATTCTTACCCTGGTCTTCGTACCAACCCTGTATTCTGGATTGGAAAATTCGCTCGAATGGATCAAGTCGCAAAACTGGCTCACCAAACTAGTAATGGGTTTGCTGGTTGTCGGACTGGGTGTTCTTATCATACTGAGAGTCGATGCTTTCATGTGGAAACTCGTTCTGATTATGTTGGTGATTGTCGGAATTCCCGCCGCATCCTGGTTTATACTCAATAGTTTGCGGAAGGCAAGTTCGAAGGTGATACCAGATGATGAACCCATTTTGATCAGGATTCAAAACTTGGTAAAGATTTATGACCGCGACAATAAAATTACCCGTGAATTAAAAGGTGGTTTAGCTGTCCGCAAGAGGCTGGGATTGGTTAGTCAATATGAGTCATTTAAAGATTTGGCTGTATTGATCTGGCAATTGCCCTTGCTGGGCTTTATGATCTTTTTTGTCTACTTCTATATAGAATCCGGCTTTTGGTTATTCATGCTCAACTTTGCTGTGTATGCAACCTTACTAGGAATGTGGCAACCCATTGCTGCCTGGTTTAGACATGGTAATGGACTGAAACAAAAGTTGGCTCAGATTATTAGGCGATTGATTCTTTGGGGCTTTCCCGTCTTCTCACTGGTGCTGTTCCATGCGCGCTGGCAGAACCTGGCACTGGAGATACTCATCGCTATTGGCTGGTATTTTGCTTTGATGGTATACGCTACCTCAAAATCACTCAACGAACGGCAAATCAATGTTAACCGCATTACTGGTCGATTTGGACTGCTGCGCCGAGGATTTTTTAGGATGGTACAGTCGATCCCGGTTATTGGGAAGAAGAAGAAACCATTCAAAGCGCTTGCTGGGGTATCCATGGAAATAGGGC
>CAYUGX010000217.1:7185-8507 GCA_964444375.1 uncultured Porphyromonadaceae bacterium
ATGTTTGGACTGCTCGGACCCAATGGTGCTGGAAAGACAACCATGATGCGGATTATTTGCGGTATACTCGAGCAGAGTTATGGTAAGATCTGGATTAGTGGGATTGACACCCAGGAGAAGCGTGAAGAATTGCAGGGACTCATCGGTTACCTGCCCCAGGAATTTGGCATGTACGAAAACATGACCGCAGGCGAATACCTACACTACCAGGGCATGTTGAAAGGATTGAAAGATCCTAAGTTGAGAAGCGAACGGGTTGAGTATACTTTGAAAGCGGTGCATATGGATGAAAAGAAGAACCACAAAATTGGTAGTTTTTCAGGAGGTATGAAACAGCGAATTGGTATTGCTCAAATACTGCTCCACTTACCCAGGATTCTGGTTGTCGACGAACCGACCGCCGGTCTTGATCCACGCGAACGTATCCGTTTCAGAAATTTGTTGGTTCAGCTGTCTCGCGACCGTGTGGTCATATTCAGCACACACATTATTGAAGATATCTCGAGCTCATGCAATCAGGTTGCGGTGCTGAATAAAGGTGAATTGAAGTATTTGGGCGTTCCCCAAGAAATGGCAACTTTCGCCGAAGGACACGTGTGGCAGATTGAAGTCAGTCTGGCTGATTTTGATCTCTTATCTGAACAGTATAAAATCGTTCACCACATGCGGAATGGGGATAAGATCCGCGTGCGCCTACTGGCTGATGAAAAGCCAGCTGAAGACGCTGTGCAGGCAACACCGCTCCTCGAAGACGCTTATTTATGGATGTTAGGCAAAAAGGTATAAACAATGGCATCAAACATTATTCATAAAACAGTAGACTGGTTGTGGCGGATGGTTCGCTACACCCTCAAGATTATATTCGCAAACAAATTCATTTGGTTCCTGATTTCTGCAGTGGCTTTCTTCATTTTAGTTACGGTGATTAACTTGTTTTCAGGGGATATGATCACTGCAAGAACCGTTTATATGTTGTTGCTCTATCCCGGACTGTTACTGATCTTTTACCCGACAGTCTTTGGCATCCAAAATGACGAAGACAACCGAATATTGGAAATTATTTTCGGTATCCCTGATTACCGCTACAAGGTTTGGTTGGTCAGGCTCATTATGATATTCATTCTGGTTTTCGGCGTGCTCTACCTGCTTTCTGCTTTTAGTTCATGGGCACTGGTGAAATTTCCGGTGTTCAACATGACTTACCACCTGATGTTCCCAATTTTTCTCATGGGAACCCTGGCATTTTTACTCTCTACGGTAGTCAGAAATGGCATTGGAACGGCAGTAATCATGGTCATCATAGGCTTGTTCTTTAGCATTTT
>CAYUGX010000218.1:0-8497 GCA_964444375.1 uncultured Porphyromonadaceae bacterium
ACAGCAATATGTATTGGAAACACAGGATCAGTATCCCAAGAAGATCTGTTTCATGGTTTGGGTAGATAAGATTGACGATTTTGGTATTCAGGAAGGACAAGACCTCGAGGTGTCAATTGACCTAGAAAGTCGCGAGTACAACGGACGGTGGTACACCGATGTCAAGGCATGGAAAGTCGTGCAGAAAGGAGGCGGTCAAGCCCCTCCGGCAACTGAAAATGCTCCCTTCCCAGATCAAGCTCCGCCTGAGGAAGACGGCACTGATGATTTGCCATTTTAGAGACTTCACACAATCTTCACAAAACACTATTATTTCTTTGCAAAACTGTATTTGCATTTACTGATCTTTGACTTCAAGAAAGTTAAACCGATCAACCATGTCCAAGCTGGATACGGATATAGAACTGCTGGTTTCTCGATACAATGCCCATCTCACATTTAATGTGCTGACCACTATTCAGGGCTTTTTGCTTGAAAATGAACCCAATCAGGCTTTTGAGTTAGTAGGATCATATTCCAGCCTGCTGCGAAGAATGTTGATTCATGACTGCATTGACACCTCATTGAAAGATGAAATTGCCCTCACAACCGATTATTTAGACATCGAGAAAGTACGGTTTGACAATGGTTTTCAATATTCGATAAGAGTTCCAAAAACTTTGCTTGGGCAACGGGTTCCTAAATCTTTGCTTTTTGGATTAGTTGAAAATGCTTTAAAACACGGAGTTCGACCATTACTCGATACCGGCTACATTAAAATTGATTGCCCCAAATTACCTAGTCCCTTACTTAGAGTTAGAAACAATGCTCCCATCACTTCTGAGGCCAATGGATTGGGTATGGGTTTTGGAATCACTGCTGAGCTTCTAAAGAAATTCAACCAGCTTACCGGATCTATCATTAGCATGACCATGTGCACCAGGAACTTAAGAATCAAGAAACAAGTTGAATTCGAAACGCTGATCTCCCTTCCGGTGTAGAATATTCACAAATCCGACCACGGGCTGAAGCAATCCGGCCCAAATGAAAAGCTGGCTGAAGCATTCAGCCCCTACAGTACATCTGGTTTCAAAATTTATACCACAATTGTGTTCACAGAATTTTCACAATTCAGCATCTCTCTTTCACAAAACCCTTTTCAGAATTGGCCATATTGCGGTTGAATCTGTATTTTAATGGAGTGAAGTTCAACCTGAAGCTAAGCAGACGGCAGCGAATTGCCGTGCTTTATATCATCGGACTGGTTCTTCCCGGAGTAATTCTGGGTTTATTTGCCTTCAGGGGTTTACAAAACGATCAGGCTTTACGAGAAAAACAGGAGGCCCAGGAGTTAAAGTTATTGACTTTAGAACTATTCAAACAGCTTGATCATCATTTGAATCAAGTATTATTTGCCCTGGAATCCGGCCAAGCTGTGGAAGAACTCCCAGTCTTGATTGCATGGAGCCAGATCGATCCCGATCAAACCCGGATTGTTGAATCAAACATGACATTCTGGCCAGATCACAGGGTGGCAAAAATACCAGCACCAGCACTGTCTGAAGAAGTTGAAGTCATTCAACAACTCGAACACACTTCGAACAATTATGAGCTGGTCATCAAACAATACAGTAAGCTTCTTCAGCAGTCGACAAGACCTGATGATCAGATTAATGCTTTACTGGGACTGACCAGGCTATATAAAAAAACGAGCCAGGATGAAGAGGCATCACAAGTACTTCAACAACTTGTTGACACCTTTCCCATCCATTCATTACCCGGAGGTTTGCCTTTAAAAGGTCTCGCATTAACTGAAATTATACGACTCGGCAAACAAATGAACAATCAAACATCAGTTGAATCTGCCACCGATCAGTTAATTGGTTTTCTACTCCAGCCAGATATGATCTTAAGCGAATCAGCATTCAATTACTTGAATTTGCAAGTACAAAATTTGGAGATCAGCTTCTCTCAAGAACAAAGAGACAAACTCAGCCACAACACAATCTTTGCACAACAATTGCACCGCTTAGATCAAATGAGTCCAGGGTTATTGGCTCAATCCAATGACTTCAGCTATCTCGAAAATACTGGTTTCCCAGGTTTGCTCTTCAAGTCTGACAGCCTGAAAACCGGTTGGGTGCTGGCAGCGGACTCACTGTTAATCAACGCATTTACCTTATTATTCATTGAGGTAAACCCTGATGGTGTATACAGTTGGGAGCTGATTCAGAACAATGATCAACTAAAAACAGAACAATCTGATCCACTCGCTGGAATAGTACTCCCACCAGGTTACCCTTCCTGGACACTAAGATTATCAAAGCAAGAACTAACACATTTTGAGGTGTTGTTTCAAAGCAGTCAGGGCATATTATTGCTTGTTTTTGTCTTCATCATTTTGCTCATGGTTGCCGGATTAGTTTTCATGGTTTATACCCTCAATCAGGAGATGCGTGTGAGTAAAATGAAATCGCAATTCATTTCGAATGTCTCCCATGAGTTTAAAACCCCTTTAACGTCGATCCAGCACATGACCGAAGTGATGTATTTGAAACGAATTGATTCAGAAGAAAGAAAACAAGAATATCTACAATCGATGATGGAACAATGTGATCATCTGGAGCATCTCATTGAAAACATCCTGGATTTCTCAAAGATCGAAGAGGACATCAAAAATTATCGTTTTGAGGAACACCAATTGGATGAGATCATCAAAGATCTAATTCCTATGTTCAAAGGACGAATTGGGAATAATGATTGGGTAATTTCACTGGATATTCAGGACACACCTCCTCCCATGCAGCTAGACCGTGATGCGATTCAACAGGTGTTATTCAATCTGTTGGATAATGCGTACAAGTACTCGGGGGAATCGCATAGAATAGACTTAACCCTTAGTTTTCAGATTTCAGCAAACAGTTATCAGCAAAGGGATAAGAATCAGCTTGCATGTGTCAAGATAAGAGACTATGGAATAGGGATTGCTGAGAAGGATGCTGGCCGGATTTTTGAGCGGTTTTACCGGGGGGATCGGCTGCGAACTGAAGGGATCAAAGGCAGTGGAATTGGATTAACAATTGTGAAGCGAATTGTTGAGGCTCATGGTGGTAGAATTGAGGTTACGAGCAAGCTTAATCAGGGAACGACTTTTAGTATTTATTTACCGGTTAACACAGTTGAATCATGACTAAGATCCTGATTATTGAAGACGACAAGGCCATCCGGATGAGTTTGGAAGATGACCTGAATGCAGATGGCTATCAGGTTGAATTTGCCATTAATGGACAAGATGGATTGAAAAAAGCACAAAGACCGGGTTTTGATCTGATTTTGCTTGATTTAATGCTTCCCGGTATGGATGGGCTGGATGTTTGCAAGGAACTCAGGCGCAAGAATCTGCCTACACCCATCATAATGTTAACTGCTAAAAGTCAAGACTTTGACAAGGTCATTGGTCTGGAACTGGGAGCTGATGACTACATCACCAAGCCCTTCCACTCTCATGAGTTGCGGGCTCGAATAAAGGCGGTATTGAGAAGAAGTAACGGGCAACAACAGGTCTTCAATCCCGTACTTTCTACCGGACCATACACACTTAATATTGCTACTTACCAGTTCAAGGTGAATGAAGACGCGGTAGACCTGACCAGCATCGAATTTGAGTTATTGAAATTACTCATGGCCAATCCCGGCCAGGTCATTAAGCGAGACCGGATACTCAAGGAGATTTGGGGAGAGGATATTTACGTCAGCTCGAGGACAGTGGATGCCCACATTGCTAAACTTCGAAAAAAAATGGGAGATAAAGGTGAGCAACAGTGGATCAAATGTATGAGAGGTATAGGATACAAGTTCATTGAGTATTTATGATCACAAAAGTTTCACACATCATCACGATTGATTCAAAGTACTCACCTGCCCGGGTCATATCTTTGGAGTAAAAACAAAAGCCATGAAAAAGACCACCGTTCTACCCATCCTATTATTTGCTGTTTGCCTCAATGTATATTGTCAAAGTAATGATCTGAAAACCCAATTTTTCGAAGGGATCAAAGCCGAGGAAATTGACGGTGATTTGGACAAAGCCATCTCCATTTATGAGAATATCCTTGTGTCAGAAGATGTAGATCGTACACTGGCAGCACGTTGCCTTTATCACATAGGCATATGCCACGACAAAAAAGCCTCAGGACAGGCCATGGACTACTTTGTCAAATTACTAGAAAGATACCCTGACCAGGCTGACCTTGCTGACCTCACCCGATCCCGCATCACCAAACTAGAAGACAAAAACACCTTCATAGATCCCCGCGACGGTCACAAATACAAGTGGGTCAAAATCGGCAATCAAATCTGGATGGCGGAGAATTTGGCGTATATGCCGTGGGTGAATCCGCCAAGAAAGCAGGAGTATGGAATTTGGGTATATGATTATGAAGGTTTTGACTTGATAGAAGCAAAATCAACAGAAAACTACCAGAAATACGGATGCCTGTATGACTGGCCTACAGCAATGGGATTGGGGCCAGAATATCTTGAAAAGGAATGGGGAGGGGATTCTGAGAACCACCAAGGATTATGTCCACCTGGGTGGCGTATCCCAAGCGATCAAGACTGGATGAGTTTGGAAAGTTATTTGGGGATGCCTGATACTTTATTGGAATATGAAGGAGGTCACAGAGCTGGTTCAGGCACTAAGTATAGAGGTGAATCATACAGTCTCCCTGCAGTAGGATTGTTTCTGAAATCAACATCCAACTGGATCAGTGGGAGTAATGGTTTTAATTCTTCAGGGTTTAATGGGCTACCAGCTGGTTATAGATGGCAGCCATCATCTAGTCGAACTACAAATAAAAATGCCGACTTCGATCAAATTGGGGAATTAGCGGGGTATTTGAGTTCAACTGAATATCTTGATACCTATCGTGGAGTAACATCATATGAAGCTATTGGAAGGTATCTCACTAAACAGAATCCTGGCGATTTTGAAAGAGACCTATGGATGGGTAGATCTACTGGTTATTCAGTTAGGTGTTTAAAAAACAGAAAAGGCCAAACTACAAATGACTATTCTGAGGAGTCTTACCCAACAATTAAGTCACAAATCACCATCGCTACACAACAAACTATTAATAACAATTCGCTTCTTTCTGATAGCCTTCTATTTTCATCAAAGCATTATAAATCTGACAATTGGTCAAAGTTTGGCCGAGATCACCATAATACTGGACACATCCAAAGCTCGATTATTTTGGACCAACCAATAAAAACTGACAAATGGCTAATTGACAAAAATATATACTCACTTTCGGTTGTGGACAACATAGCCTATTGCCGCGGAAAGGATAGCACAATATACTCAGTTGATCTAAATAATGGGGCCTTAATCTGGAAATTTAAGGCCGAGACAACCATTAAATCAAATCCAACGGTTTCTCATAATATGGTTTTTTTTGCTGGAAATGATGGTTCACGAAGAGACACAAGTCGTCAATATGGGACATTGTATTTATATGCTCTAGATCAATCCACTGGTAAAACAGTTTGGCAATTGGAGAAATCAAGCGAGCCCTCATGGAACCCAGTTATAGTGGGTGATACTATGTACGTTGGTCTGGGCAGTAACTTCAGTGCTATCGATATAATGACTGGCGCTGAGATTTGGAATTATCCAATAAATGAAGCGAGGAGAGGAGTACACTCTGGCTTAGCCCTTTATGATAATTTGGCAATCTTTGGAACCAACAGTAAAGTAATTGCCATTAATATAGAAACGAGGAAAATAGAATGGGAATTTGGTACTTATCGACCAGTATTCACAAGTCCATGTATATCACAAGGAATTGTGTTTTTCGGAGGAAGTAACAACTATTTTTATGCCCTTGATGCATTAACTGGGGAGAAACTATGGCGGTATTATACTAATAGCACCTTCAATTGGGCAAGTCCAGGAGTTGCAAATGGTTATGTTTATTTTGGGAGTCATGATCATAATTTCTATTGTGTTGATATATCAATCGGACAAGCAAAGTGGAAACATTTCAAGCAGGGAGAAACCTGGGGGAATACACATCCCGCCATATCAGACAGTTTTGTTGTAATTGGTACAAGAAACCGACAATTACTTGCCTTGGACCAGAATAATGGAAAAGTTCTTTGGAAATACGAAAACAATTATCCATCACATTTCACAAATCCAATTATTTATAAGAACAAAATAATATGTGGTGGATCGGATGGCTTGTACGTTTTTTCTTTCAACAGAAATTGAAAGAAATCGTAAATTAGTCATATGAATCCGACTTTCTACCACATGGTATTCTTCTGGCTCAAGGAACCAGAGAATCAACAACATCGGCAGACATTTGAAAAATCACTAAAAAGATTCATTGATAACACAAAATTCGCCGTCGCCTCCCATATCGGGATACCCGCAATGACCCCACGTGAGGTAGTCGACAATACCTATACCTACAACCTGGTCGTAACCTTTAAATCCAAAGAAGATCAAGATGCATACCAAGCAGAGCAGGTACATCATGACTTCATAGCAGAATGCCAAGATTTATGGGAGCGGGTTCAGGTGTATGATTCGGTCGTGGTCTGAACCAATGTAGCCATCCGGTTGTTTCAATGAGAACAATCGATTATGCGCGCATGAAAAAGAAAAAATGGATCTTAAAACTGGGCATTATCCTCATGCTGGTTTGCATTCCGTTCTTTTTAGCCATTCCAGCGATTCCCTTCCTGAATCTCGATACCAAATTAAAAGTGACCATGACTACCCTGTCGTTGATAACAGGCGAAGTATTGTTCTGGAGTGGCGGCTTGCTAGTGGGGAAAGAACTATTTACCAAGTATAAGTCTTACTTCAACCCGAAGAATTGGAAAAAAAATCAAAGCAACTAGTAGTATTCCACCTCGGTAGCACCTTCACCATTCCTTGACACAACTACACCCGTTCTTGACAGCCTGTGAAGCATAAATCACCATTTTTAGACTACAATCTATATATTGTAGTATGAAACCGGGCTGGGCTGAATCAAGACGAAAACGCATAATGCTCATTTACGTGCTGGTGATGCTGATCCCAGGCGCTATTCTTGGATTCCTGGCATCTCGGGGCATCTTGAATGACAAAGCTTTGGAGGAAAAACAGGCCAGACAAGCCTTAGTCTCGACCAGCCTGGCATTCTTCGACAACCTGGATTCATTGCTCACCTCCAAAATCACACAACCCGACCTGCGGCAAGAGAATTCTGAGCATATCGTATTGACTTTCAAGCAAAAATCGGGAGGAGAACCTGAGATTACTCAACATAACCTACTCTATTATCCAGCAGGTTATCCACTGGATCATCAGCAACCTGAACCATCCATAGACTGGGAAAAAGGGTGGATGCTGGAATATCAAAACCAGGATTATGCGGCTGCTTTCGGGTTTTATCAGAACATCCTTAACACTTTTACTGACGACCCCACCCGGGTGGCGTGCTTGGTTGCACAAGCCCGGATATACCATAAAAGAAATCAGCCCATGCTGGCTGATAGTGTATGGCACTCGCTTGCGCTAGAGTATAACCACCTAAGTTATCAGGGGCTTCCGGTTGGTGCGCTGGCATTTATGCAATTGGCACAGGAAGAAGACTTGCTGAATGAATTGATCCACCCTAAAGCAGAGTATTACAAAGCCCAGTTCAATCTACTGAAGCCTGAACCAACTGACCAGGATTCTCTCGTGACAATTCTCGACTATCAGGAAAGCAGAACTGATCAGGCCATCCAGTTGTATAACGAAGCAGATCTGCTTTTCAGCGGGGCAAATGTTAATCCCAATAAACGGTATTACACTTTTGCTGACATGACCCTGGCCTTTCTTTCTCATACCCGGTTGAGTGGACAACGCAATGCCCTGATTCTAGATCTATTGCCCTTTTTGGAGGCTAAATATGAAGAATTTTTCCTGTCGGATGTGGGATCAGAAATTCCCTGGATGATTGAAGATATCGGTGGGCAAATCCTGATGGGAAGTCAATATGACAACAAGCTAAATTGGCTTGCGTTTAGCTTTCCTGATCAACTGCCTCCCTGGACACTGAAACTGGCACTGGTACAATCATCTTGGTTGGCCACCATGCTGCAACCTGGGAATGGCGTTTTTTTACTGATCTTCATCTTTATTATTCTTGTGATGCTCTTCGGGCTGATTTTCACATTAAACATCCTGAATCAGGAGTTCAAACTCAATAAACTGAAGACTGAGTTTATATCCAATGTATCTCATGAGTTGAAAAGTCCGCTGACCTCTATCAGGCAGATGACTGAAATGCTATACCACCAGCGAGTTGAATCAGATGAACAACGCAAAGACTATTATGGCATTATGCTCGATCAAAGCGAACATCTCAGCCATCTAATTGACAATATTCTGGATTTCTCACGGATGGAAGAAAATCGCAAGCAGTATAAGTTTGAAGAAACATGGTTGTTTGTTCAAGGTTTGTTCGTCTTAATT